>NZ_VUNS01000029.1 GCF_009695545.1 Victivallis lenta
TTTGACGAAACAGACTTATCGAGGTATTTTTCATTACGGAGCCCTCCTTTGGGGTTAGGCAACCGTAATATACTGTTACGGACAAAGTTTGGCTCCGCCTTTTTGGCTAATTGTTAGGACACGTCTGTGATTACCTTATGTTTTATCGATTTCATGATGACAATCGATTTTTGATTTTCAATCTTTTCACTCTAATTTAACACGATTTCTGTACATTACAATGATTCAACGAAACAAACAATTAAGAGGTATCACAACTTATAAGAAATGAAATACTACGGCTTTCGTAACCGGCAGCAACGCTGCGGCGCCCGAAAATGCACGCCTCTCAGAGCAGCCGTGGACATAGTCACCAAGATAGCCCGGTCAATCGTCTCGTCGTGAAAGCGGAGAACCATTTCATCGACGAATTCATCGAGCCTTCATTGACCCATCAGAAAATCCGGGGCACACACCGCCGCCCTCCGGCACTTCAAAGCGAACCGAAAGACAACGGTAGGGCTCCTCCTGTAGTTCTGTGCCTTTCTTGGTATATTCAGTTGCCTTGCATTTGATTTTTTCAATCCTGTTGTCAGTTATCCATGACTGCAAATGATCGAAAAATTCTCCGGCAGACAACTGAAATTTACTGATAAATTCGTTAAAATATCCCTCTGTGAACTAAAAATATTTTCTATAGGGAAATGAGTAAATAAATGTTTTTTACAGATTATTTTCATAACATCGGCCAGTTTCATTTGGAGTGGAACTTCCACATACTACTGCGCTTTCGTTCGAGATTTTGGATTTTCCCCTGAACCTCTTCCCATAGCGTGTCATCGAGGTCCTCCTGCCATTGTTCCAGTTCATGCCGGGAGCGAAATATTTTTATTTCCGGACAATTGGCCTGCATTGTTCGAATCGCGGCATCAGTAAAATCGGGAACGGCAGCGAGCGGCAGGACATCCGCCTGATTCCCGCCAGGAAAGTTGAAGCTGAGAAAAACCAGCTCCGCAGAATCGTTTTGTGAATACATACGGAGTTGCCGCCGCCATTTTTCGACTGTCACTCGGCTGTTTTTATCAGGTTTCGACAACTGATTTATGGTTTCCCGGAACGCCTTATCTATTATCAGGTAATTGAGGTCGAATTTCGAGGTACAGAATAAAAACAGATCCTCATCCGCGATCTCATAGACATGATAAGGGTGCCCATCTTTGAAACTGATCAAAGTCAGCATCCGTTTTTTCGGAGTCCGGAAAAAGCAGGCCTCAAGAAGAATCAGGAAGATCGCGGCGATCAACAAAATTCCCATGATCAACATCGAGAATGCCAGCGGTTCGGAAGAGTCTTTACGAGTATCGCTTCCAGCGAGTATAATCAGGAGCAGCCCGAAACAGCCCGCTTCCAGCACAGGCAACAGTTTTTCATGCTTCATATTCAATACTCCGGAATTGGCCCCGCTGCAGCCGTACCACTGCCGCGGGGCGGGGGGGACTATTTGCCGATAACCGGCGCTTTGGTTTCTTTTTCCAGAACCGAGCGGGTATCGAGGGTACTGCCGAGTTCGATCATATCATCCTCCGGCATATCGAATCCCGGAACGATTTCCTGCGGGAGTTCCGGAGGATAAAGCCGCTCCTCTTCGAGTTTGCGGCGCTGTTCCACCGCTTCGCCGAGTGTGGCGAAGCGCAGAAGTTCCGTTTCGGCATTTTTTTCCACTTCATCGGTGAGGTGAAAGATTTCGCCGATATCACCAGCCGCCTGAACACAAATGGCATACCTGACCGGTGGTGTCGGAGAATCGCCGTCCCGGAATTTCTCCCAGAGCCGATAGTGGCGTTCCGCTTCTTCTTCGGTGTCGAAAGTAAACCGCTCCCGGTAGTTTTCCCCGAGTTCGTCGTGAGTGATTTCCCATCCGGTTTCAGGCGGAAATGGTTCGATATCGTTGAGCTGTACGAAGAAGGGCGCGGTTTCAACCGTGAAGCCGAACCTGGGCTTTGCGGGTGGTTCCGGCTCCCGGCCGGGTACTGCGAGTGGGAGTTCGATCTTCTGCTCGCGCAGCCGCACCAGCTCCGGGTAGAGTTCGACGGCATAGCCGCGCGCGATCTCCCGGCCGAGGGCATCGGCCCCGGCCAGCACCATATCGTAAAGATAATGCGAAGCCGGCAACGGCAACTCCTCCTGAATTTGAGCGCGGGCGATGGCGCCGCCGATCCGGCGGGCCTGGATCAGAAAATCGAGGCGGTTGCGGGAGTCGGCATCCATTTGCGGATGAGCGGCAGCGGCGGCAATCTCCGCCGGAGGTTCCAGTACAGGGAGTTGACGAAGTTCCGACAGGATTTTTTCACGCAGCGGCGCGGACTGAAAACCGTCCTCCTGACGGTGCATTCCGATTTCACAGGTGAGTTTGTCGATGAGTTTCCGGTAATGTTCCATCATTGAAATGCCTTTCTTATTTGATTTGACTGTTGCGCAGAATGTCGAGAGCGGCGTTCCGCGACATCATGGCGGTTTCGTAATCGGGAAAGACCTGAGCGTACAGGTCGTAGCGGGGAAGCGAAATCATCTCCGACTTCTCGCCTCGGGCGGCCGGCGTGATCTCGCCGATCTCCACCCGACCGTCGGAAAAATACCGTTCGCAGTAACGCGCGGGTTCGGGGGATTTTTCGATTTCGGATGCGAAATGTTTCTGATTGGCGAGGAAGCCCCACACCATCGAAATGGGCGTTGCCAGTTCGGCTTCCACCTTGCCGCAGCCGCGCAAGGCGAGAGAGCCGGCCATGGCCCGCCGCGATTCACCGGCTTCGGCTTCCGCTCGCGACAGGATGATATTCCGGAGATAGTGATGCGCCCGGTTCCGGAAAATTTCCTGATTGGTCTCTTCCTCTCGGGTCAGGGAGAGTTCGAGGAGCGTGACGAACAGTTCCATCAGAAAATAGCGTTTTTCGACATCCGGCTCCTGCTGGAGAAAATCGCAGATGTAATTCCGGACGCCGGCGCTTTTCAGAACCGGGTTGGAGAGCGCGGAACGGATCAGCCGCAGGCGCCTGTCCGCCAGTTGGAAGATTTCGATGAATCTCTCCGGCAGGAATCCCGGCTCCGTCTGCATCTCCAGTTCGAGGTTCAGGAACTTGAAGAAGACGCAGTGAAATTTTCCGGCGCACTGCCAGAACTTCAGGTGAAGCCGATCCCATTCGCTTGTCAACTCCATGACGCCGGCCAGCCCCCACTCTTTGATGGTACGGTGGTACTCTTTGTCGGCAGCCAGGTGCCAGACGATCTTGAATGGCGGCGTGATGCCGTACAGCTCGTCCAGAACGGCGGTGCGGCATCCTTTGCCGGTGAGCTTCGCGTGGACGGCCTTGCGCTTGAGCATCAGCAGGAACCCCTGCAGCCTGTGGTCGAACACGTGGGTCTGGAAACAGTCGTTGATCAGTAACATGAATGGAACTCCTTTGTTTGATTGGGTTTGGGAAGCAAAATCAACTGCCGCGATCCGCCGGGAGCAAGATCGAGCCAGCCGGTTCGTTCTTTTTCCGGGGAGCACAACAGTTCGAACATAAATTCTCGGATGGTTCTCTCGACGGAGCTGCGAAGCTCGCGCGCGCCGTTGCGCGTATTGTCGATGGAGCGGATCGTTTCCTCGATCAGATCGGCCGAAAAGCCCCTGATATCGATCCGGTGCGTTCCCCGGTAGACCGGAAGCAGCTGCGCATAGAATTTACGGGCGATCAGCCGCAGGTGTTCCGGCTTGAGCGGCCGGAAGATCAGGATTTCATGGTTGAATTTGCCGAAACGGGCGACGAATTCGGGAGAAAACCGCTCTTTCAACTGCATCTCCAGACTCTGCTGCAGCCGGCGTTCGCTGAGGTGTTTTGCGCTTTGGAAAAGGTGAGCGCCGATATTGGAGGTGGCGATCAGGAAAAAGCGTTCGAGATTGTAGGTGCGATTGTTGTTGAGTGTGATCCGCGCGGCATCCAGCTGCTGCAGAAGGATCGTGAAAAGCTGCGGATGCGCCTTTTCGATTTCATCGTAAAGGATGATGCCCTCGTCGTTCTCTTCGAGGAAGCGCTCAAGACGGCCCGGAGATTTTCCGCCGGGAGTACCGAGCAGGTTGACCAGCGCCTCCTCTCCGGCCTGGCGTGAAAACTCCGACATATCGAGCCGCAGCAGCCGCGCATCGGGCGAACCGTACATGAACTCTGCCGCGGCCCGGACGGATTCCGTTTTCCCCACACCGGTGGGGCCGAGCAGAAACAGGGTTCCGCGCGGCCGGTTGGGAGTGCTGAGTTGGCACCAGCCGTATTTGATGCAGTCGGAAAACGACCCGATGACGGTCTCCTGTCCGATGATCTGCCGGCGCAGAAAAGTTTCCAGACGACGGCTTTTCTCGACGACTTCCCGCATGGTGTCTTTTGAATCTCTGTTCAGGTTTCTCATGGTTAATTAACTCATAAAAATTTGAAATTTTGTTGAGATTTGCTCTTGATGTTTTGAATCCGATATGCTTTATTGATATCGCATAAAGGAGATCTATTCTAAAATTAAATTAAACACATATCATCTTTATTTCAAGCGTATAGCAAAAATAAATCAAATAAAAATCGATAAAAATGAATCATATATAACCATTGTATATCACGGTTATTTATCGTTACGATAATAACGATAAAATAATAGTAAATAATAACGATAAAAAACAAGGAGCGGATAAGATGAAAATGTACCATCAGCTCTCCGACAAAGTGAAAGGCTTCGTGATTTCCGTTGTGATCCTGGGAATGTCGTGGCGGTCGGACGCCTCAATTCAGCAGGTGACGCTGGACCAGGGTCTCGGTTTTGTGGGGTATTTCATAATCGGGATGATCATGCTGACGAGCCTGATTCTGATCGGAGTCGGTGGGTATCAGCTCAGCCAGGATTCCGGACGCGGCAAAATGACGATTGCCGGCGGCGTACTGACCCCGGTGTTTCTGGCGGTGGTCTATTGGATCTTCAAAAATATCCTGAACATCGACCTGGATTTCATTTCCAATCTGTGAGGAGCCGGATATGAACGAGGAAATTTTGATCGTAATCAACCGCAATCCCGGCCAGGCGGTTCACTCGGTCGTGAAACTGTTCGGCATCCGCATTCGGGGCAACAGCGTCTACATCTTTTTCGGCGGCCTGCTCGCCGGGGTGCTGCTGGCCATGGCGGCTTATCAGGTCAGCATTCTGCTGGCGGCGATGTTGCTGGTTGCGCCGGCAGCTGCTGCGGTCGTTTTCATCCGGATGTTCGTGGCCAACAAACCGCGCGGTTATTTCGGCTTCTGGCTTGAGGAACGTTTTCGCGGTTCCAAACTCAATCCGCCGCAGAAAGCAGGAGGTAACCATGCGTCTGCCTAATGCGTACATCGTACAGACAGCGAATCCGCAGGAGAGTTTTCTGGTCTACGGGGAACTCAACTCCAGGGGATTTGCAGCGAAAGGCTACCGGCTTGAGGTGCCGAATCTCGACAATGCGGGCAATGCGCTGAAGAACGATCTGTTCATGCGCCTGTCGGGCTGGCTGGCTTCGCAGAGCCTCGATAAGCGCATCCAGATCCGCTATACGCGGGATGCGGACTACCGGGATATTCTGGAACGGTACAAAGAGGACACGGAACAGTATGCCGCCGATCTCTGGAGCCGGAAAATCCGCTCTGAGAATTATGATGATTTCATGCGGCGAATTGCGGAACGCAGACTGTACCGGGAGTATGTTTCCGTATATTTCAGCAGGGAGCTGCGTCAGTTTATCGGTTCGGATTTCATACCGGAACAGGAACAGGACAGGCGCCAGTTTGAACGGGAAGTGACTACCGCCTTTGAAGCAGACCGGACGGAACTGCAGCAATTTTTGAATCAGCCGGTAACTCCGTTGGATCACATCGGACTGTACAAGGAATACTACCGCGCGGTCAATAAATCGGCGTTCGATCTGGATATCGATTACGAGGCGGATTTTGAGGCGGATCTCGCCGGAATCTACCGTTGCGGCTATGCGAAAACTTCTTCCGAACCTGGTGCGGTGAGTTTTCACTCGGACGGCTATTTCCACAATATCTTCACACTCCATGACTTTCCGAAAAGCGACCTGACGCCGTTCGCCGGCAACCGCCTGCTGGGAAACGATATTCAGAATTTGACGATAGCAGTCAATATTGAACCGCTGGACACGGAAAAGGTCATTGAACAGAAACAGAAGCACTGGCGCCGGGTGCGAGCGGACCTGCTGGAAGAAGAGAGCGAAGTTGCGGCCTCCGCCGGTCTGGATGAGCTGACCGAGCACATTTACCGGCTCGGCAAGGGAGAGGATTCGCCTTTCCGGATTGAGTATGTGATCCATACCTGGAATAAGGATGCCGCTGAACTTCAGAGCGACAGCATGATTCTGCGGCAGGCTGCGACTTCAATGCTGACCTCGCTGGACTCCTATGAACTCGGTCTGCAGTCCATGCACAATTTCCTGAAGACGCTGCCGGGATACTCCTGGTATAAGCGGCATGATGCGGCATTGGACTGCATGCACCGCCCGCTGGCGGCCATGCTGCCGTTTTCCTGTTCATTTGTCGGGAAAGGCGCGGAGGGAAATATTCTGTTCGGAGGCGATCACTGCAATCTGATGACCTTTTCGTTTTTCGACGGCGACACGCCGCAGCATACGCTTTGCCTGGGGCAGACGGGATCGGGGAAGTCGGTCAATTTCGTATCGATTCTCTCGCAGGCATACTACCAGTTTGCCAAGGTCGTGATCATCGAAGAAGGCGGCAGCTACTACAACCTGACGCGGATTCGCGGGAATGAGGCACAATATATTGTGATCGACCCGAATGCCAACCAGACGTTGAACTACTTTGACACCGGCGGCCTGCCGCTGACTCCGGGACAGTTCGAATTTGTGACGGCGTTTCTGACCGCCATGTGCGGCGAGAGCAGCGACTTGGAGGTGATTCAGGACCGGACCGCTCTCATCAGCCCGTTCGTCGCGGCAGTCTATACGGATGCGTATGTCGAATGGCGCAACCGGAACCGCGAAGGGCTCGAACGGGCTGCCCGGATGGCGTTGTCCGTGGAAAAACTGATTCCGTCCATGCCGATCGACCGAAATACTGCGCTGGACGCTTGGATCGAACTGCGGGATGCGCTGGCTGCCCCGGCGGAGAGTCCGGATGAGGCCCGGCGCAAACTACAGGAACTTTACAATTCGTGGACGATCCGGGAACTCAATGACTACATCATCGAGGATTCCGAAATGCTGCGCAATATTTCGTATGCGTATATGGCGAAGTCGGATATGCCCTATCACAGTCAGCTGGTGGAGGCGCTGCGCGAAACTTCGCTGCTGCATCTGGATCGCTCCGACCTGAACCGGGTCGCGGCCCGGCTGGCGGTCTATTCCGTTGAAAGCGGCAAAGGCAGTCTGTTCGACGGTGAAACGACGGTGGATCTCGGCAGACGATGGGTTCATATCGAACTCGGAAAAATCGCGCAGAGCGGTGCCGTACTGCGGAATCTGGTCGGGATCGTGATCAACAATCTGGTGATGAACCAGATCATCAATATGCCGCGCGGCAGCGCCAAACTGTATTTGTTTGAGGAGCTGGCCCGATTGCTCGCCACGGTTCCCGGAGCGGCGGAGATCGTCAAGCAGTCTTATGCCCAGTTGCGGAAATACAAGTGCGTGGCGGTCACGATCACGCAGTCCGCCGCCCAGATGACGCAGAGCGGCGTGGGGCAGATCGTTATGACGCAGAGCAAGCAGTTTCTGTTTTTGCGCAATACCGATGCGGCCGAACTGCGGCTGATCACGAATTATGTGCCGCTTTCGGAGGATGCTCAACAGAATATCCGGAATTTTCCGACGCCGGAACATCTGCCTCCGGGCAGGAAATTTTCCTCGTTCCTGCTGGTTGCGCAACGGGCCGGCTGGCCGCTGTGCGGAACCGGACGGAATTACGCTTCTTCGGCGATTCTGGCAACCGCGGCAACCTCGGGAAGGCTGCACAGCAGGCTGGAACGGCTGATGAAAGAACTTCAGGCTCAGAACGCGGGATTGCCGTTTGCCGAACTGCTTTTGAGGGCAATGGAGATCGCAACGGTCGACAATACGCTGTTTGCGATCCTCGACCGGATCGAAAAACTCGGCAATGAACAGATCAAATCTCTGGTGACCGACGCCAGAATTGAGTTCAACAATCTCATCAGGAAAGGAACATTGGTATGATTATGAAACTGAAAATGGAAATCCTCATCTGGAAGCTCGTTCACCGGGCTTTGCTGCTGGCTGTCGGGAGCGCGATTCTCGCTTTCGGAATAAGCTGCCGTGGAGCGAAGGTGCTGTATCAGGCAGAAGAGTTGTTAAATCCGACTAATTCGTTTGTCATTCCCCGTGAATGCGCGGGGCATACTGCCACCGTCTGGGCCGTATGCTATAAGCAGGGAGAAAACATCAAACTTATCGTTACGCTGTATGGGCCTGACGGACAAGCGATTGGAGTTTCGGAAGCCAACTACAACAATAAATATGAAAACACAAGCAAAAAGACGCAATGTGTGCTGAATCGGACTCTTGTTTTGCAGGAAGGAACTTACAGCATCACCCTTGATGGAAAAAGCGAAAAAGACGTGATTGCCAAGACGGAGAGTATTCTGGTGATCTGCTGGGATTGCGCTGGTGACGATGCCACCATTCTTCAGCAAGAACTGACCGGCCAGTTGGACAATCTCCGTCAGGAATTGAACGGTAAAATCGACACCGAGACCAGAAAACTGCAGGATCAGATATCGAATCTGCAGAAGGCTTTGAACGACGCGATCGGCGATCATGACCGGGATCAGGCCGAACTGCTGAAGAAGATCGAGGAGTATAAGAAAGAACTCGCGGATTCGGTTTCCGGCCTGCGGCAGAAGTTGTCCGAACTGGAGGCGAAGCAGGCGGAATACCTGTCCGAACTGGAGAAACTCAAGCAGAAGCACGATCAGGATATTGCCGCCGTGAATGCGCGGATCGACGAACTTGCGGCACAGTATGCGAAAGACGCGGCCGGCCTGAATGCCAGACTTGATGAGATTACGGAGTCCCTGAAAGGTCTGGAGGAGAGTTTCGGAGCCGACGGCGGCGAGTTGAAAGAGCAGATTGAGAAGCTGACGGAGACGCAGACTACGCTTCAGCACCAGATTGAAATCATCGAGCGGCAGCACAGCAGCGATATGAGTGCCGTCCAGCAGAAGATTGATTCGGAAACCGCCCGGATTCAGGCTGCCCACGACGCGGATGTCAAACAGATTCAGCAGTCGATCAGCCATCTGGATGAGAAGTTCAGCGCGGAGAACGCACGGCTCGAAAATTCAATCGAGAAAATCGACAGCCGCCTGGAACAGCTTCAGAAAGAATACGCGGCCGGCAATCTGAGTTTGAAGGAACAGATCGATGCCCTGAAGTATCAGCAGCTCTCCTTTGAAAAACAGCTTTCCAACCTGAGCCAGACGCATTCCCGCGATGTGGCGGCGCTGCAGACGGAGATCCGGGAAAAGACGGAAGCGTTGTCCGGAAAAATCGATACCGCCGTGGCGGACTTCCGGCAGGAACTGGTGTCGTTGAACAACACTTACAGGGAAAAAGCCGGAGAGCTGAAAAATGAACTGGAAGCAGTGAACTCCAAGCTCGAATCCGAGGTTGACAAACTGAATGCCGCCGACCGGGAGCTGTTCGAGCGGATCGCAGATTTGCGGGTGCAGCAGGCGGAATACAACTCCAGGCTCGAAACGCTGAAGGCGATCCACGAAAAGGATATGGAAGCTTATCGGAAAGAGCTGGAGGAACTGGATGCCGACTACCGGGAGGCGGCGGCGGAAATCCAGGCCCGGATCGATGCGTTGGAACAGGAGGCAGTTTCGCTGCGGGCGCAGCACGAAGCAGATGTGCAGGCAATCCGGGAACAGATCGAGGCTGTCTCCGGAGAATTGAACGAGGATATCAAAGCCCTGTATGACGAATTGGAAAAACAGCAGCAGGCTCTTGACGCGCATAAGCAGGAGGTCCTGGCCGAGATCGATAAGCTTCAATTACAGATTACCGCGCTGGACGATGCGATGACCGCCCGGCTGAAGAGCCTTGAGAACCGGATCAAATACGCCGTCTATTCGGATGAGAAACTGGAAGCGCTCGAAGAAGAGTACGCGCAGCTCGTACAGGCCAAGGAGACGGAAATTGCGAATATCGACTTGGAAATCGAAGAGCTTCGCAAACTGGGGCTGGACGCCGGGGCAAAGGAGGAGATTCGCAATCTGAAGCTGCAGGAACTGACCGCGTTGCGTAACGAATTGAGCGACATCCGGTTCGCGATCCAGCTCCGCCATGACGATTCGGAGTTCGCGGCACACGAAAAGGAGATCGAGTGGTTGAAGGAGGAGCTGGCGGCCCTGCGGAATTCGGCGGATCTGCAGATCAAACAGCTTGAGGAGAAGCTGGCGGAGGCCGAGAAGAAATTCCAGGAACTGCTGGAACAGTTGAAAAACGAAGCCGGGGCAACGGATGCGGAGCTGAAGCAGCAGATTGCCGATCTGCAGGGGAAAATCGATGAACTCACGGAAACGCTGCGCAATGAACAGCTTGCCGGAGACGATGCCCTGAAAAAGCAGTTGGAAGAGCTGGATGCCGCTCACAAGGAACTGCTCGAAAAGCTCGATCACGACATGGGCGAGCGGCTGGACCGCCTGAAATATGAATTCGATACGCAGTTCGAAAATTTGCGATCCTCGATCAATAACGTGGCGTACCAGCAGAGATTTTCCAATGGGAACGGCAGCAGCTCCTACGGGTTGCCGTCGGTACAGGCGGAGGAGGTTCCGGCCGATACCCGCGATATGCGGGTCAGTCCCGATCTGATGCTGGAAATATAACACTGAACAGGGAGGAAATTATGTTGAAACGATTGATGATGGCCGGGATGTTGATTGCTGCAGTGTTCTGCAGCCGCGGAGCCAGAGTATTTTACCAATCCGGCGCAGCAGCACGCAGCTACCAGATTCCGGTGACGGCGGATCAGATCGGCCATACCGCCACCTTTCTCGGGTGCGCCCAGCGGTTTAACGACAATTATCTGCACATCGTGATCTACCTGACCGATCCGGAGGGGACCCGGCTCGGCCAGACGATCCTCGACACGAAGGTGACGGCGAGCATCAGCCTGATCAAGACGACGCAGCTAATTGAGGGAAATTACGTCCTTGCAGAAACCGGCAACGGCGACGATCCCACCAGGGGCGAGATGGTGATGGCGACGGCGATCGACTGGGACGCTCCCGGCGACGACATCGGCAATCTGCAGGAGGAGTGGAATCAGATACTTGATGATCTCAAGGACGAACTGAGCGGCGAGCTGGACTCCAAGACCACTGAGCTGCAGGGTAAAATCACAGAGCTGCAAAAACAGTTGAATGACGCGATTTCCAAACACGATGCGGATCAGGCGGCGATCCTGAAAAAGATCGAAGAGTTTCAAAAAGAGATTTCCACCTTGGAAACGGAGCTGAAAGCCAGAATTGCAGAATTGGAAAAAGCCAAAGGCGAGTTGCAGGCGGAACAGGATCAGCTTCGTGCGGATCATGAAAAGGATATTGCGGCACTGAATGCCCGGATCAATGAACTGGATTCCAAGTTCGGAGCCGAGATATCCAAGATTCAGAACATGATCACGCAGCTCACGCAGAACATGGAACAACTTGAAGATCGCTTTTCCGCGACCGACGAGGAACTGAAAGATAAAATCGAACAGCTTGAAAAGGAGCAACAAGAAATTCGGCAGGAGATCGCCGAAGGCAATCCTGAACTCAACGCCAGACTTGACACACTTGAAAAACAGCAGCAGGAGTTGGAAAACAGGCTGGATGAGGAAACGGAGGCGCTTCGCAGCGAGATTTCCGAGCTGAGCAAACAGCAGAATCAACTCCGGCAGGAACTGGAGCTTGCGAAGATCAGGCATGACAGCGATATCGCGTCGATCCGAAGCCGGATCGATTCGGAAACCGCCGCGCTGAAAGCCGCGCATGAGGCGGATATCAAACTGTTCGAACAGTCGATTTCCAATTTGGATTCCAAATATGCAGCCGAATCCGGACGGCTCAGTTCGGAACTGGAGAGGACCAATGACCGGCTGGCAGAACTGGAAAAGGCATATGCGGCCGGCAACAGGGAACTTGAAAGCGAAATCAATGCTCTGAAGCTGGATCAACTGTTGCTGTCCAGCCGGATTGCGAATCTGGAAGCGACACATTCGCGTGATGTTTCCTCGCTGCAGTCGCAGATCAACGAGAAGAATGCGGCGTTGAACGACAAAATCGACAGCGCCGTGGCCGATCTGCGTCAGGAGCAGCTTGCCGCCGAAAACCGGTATCGGGAACAGGCCCGGGAGCTGAATGACCGTCTTGCCGGTCTGGAAGCGAAATTGGACGCCAAAGTCGATCGCCTGAGCGACGCCGATCGGGAACTGTATAAGGAGATCGCCGCTCTGCGCGAAAAGCTGGCGGGGCATCAGGCAGAACTGGAAGCGGTCAAGGCAGCCCATGAACGGGACATCGCCGCTCTTGAGGAACAGTACCGCGAACTTGATGCCGAATATCAGGCCGACAAGGCGGAACTTGATTCCCGGATTGCCGACATCGAAACCGATATTGTAGGGCTTCGTGAGAAGCACGAGGCGGATATTGCGGCTATCCACACGGAAATCAATGAGGCCGCGCAGGGACTCAATGAAGAAATCAAAACTCTCTATCAGGAACTCGCGGCTCAGAAAGAGGCAATGGAAAATCATAAACAGGAAGTGGTTCAGGCGATAGACCGCATTCAGCAGCAGATCGCTTTGCTGGACGCGGCGATCAACGAGCGGCTGACCAACCTTGAAAACCGGATTCGCTACTCCGTCTATTCGGATGAGAAGTTGGCCGAGCTGAAGAAAGCATACGAGCAGAAAGTCCGGGAAAAGGAAGCGGAAATCGCCACGCTGGATATCGAAATCAGAAAACAGCAGGAGGCCGGTCAGGACGTTGCGTTGTTGGTCGAACAGCGCAATCAGGCGCTCACGGAACTCGAAAAGCTGCGGAATGAACTCAAGGATATCGAGTTTGCGATCGTAATTCGCAACGATGAGTCTGAATTTGCGGTTCACGAGGCTGAAATCCTGCAACTGAAGAAAGAGCTGGCTGCGTTGCGCAATTCGACTGACGCTCTGATCAAGGATCTGCAGCAGCAGTTGATCGACACGGAGAAGAAACTGCTGGCGTTGATCGAGGAAATCAAGGCCGGCGCCGCAGGCGAAAATCAGGAACTCCGGCAGGAATTGGAAGTGTTCAAGGAACAAGTTCTCGAATTGATTGAGAGTCTGCAGGCCGGCCAGACCGGAGGCGACGACGCCTTGAAGCAACTGATTGAGGAACTGGACGCCTCCCACAAAGAGCTGCTGGCGAAATTGGAACAGCAGTTTGCAGACCGTCTGGAGGAGCTGAAGGTTCAGCAGGACAAGCAGTACGACAATCTCCGGACAACGATAAGCGATCTTGCCCTGCAGCAGCGATACTCCAACGGCGGCTTTTACGAGCGCAACTCTTATCAACTGCCGAACATCGAGTCTGAAGGAGTGCCGGCGGATAATCGCGATCTTCGGGTGAGTCCCGATAAAACCCTTGAAATGGAAATTCTTTAGCAGAAGGAGAAGTGAGTATGAAACGAATTGTGATGATGGTCTGTGCGGGAGCGATCGGAGCGGCGGCATTGTGCGGCTGTTCGTCGAGCCAGTTGGCGAATACGTCAGCTTCCGGCCTGCTGGCCCCGGCCCTCGGCCTTGGCGGCGGACTTGCCGGATTGTATGCGACCGAGGACGAGGATGTCGGCACGCAGCTGGCGGCAACCGGTGCGGCGGCAGCGGGAGCTTTCCTGCTCGGCCAGTTCATTGAGAACGACTTCAAGGAAGAGAAGGCCAAAGAGTACCGGGCCGGTTACGACCTCGGCCGGGCGAACTCCATCAAGGAACTGTACTGGCTGACGCAGCAGCTTCACCGAGCGCAGGATGGCGATCTGCCGCAGATGCAGATGTATGAACTGCCGGTGCAGTACCCGGCCGATGGCGCGAAATATGTCCCGGATACGGTCTATCTGCCGGTCGTCAAGTAGGAGATGCAACGATGAAAATAGCGAAATATACCGCTGCAGTCCTGTTTGCCGCGCTTCTCTGTGCCCCGCCGCCGGCGATGGCGTTTCTGCAGGAAGTCCATGACAGCGTGATCTACGTGCACAACACGATCAAGGCGATTCAGGACGAAGCTTATCAGCAGATGGCATTGGATATCGGCGCCGACCAGCTCGGAACGACCGGCGAAATCCTGAAAACCAGCGTGGACACGCTGAAAGTCACCAAAGATACCTTCGATGTCTGCAAGGACACCTACGATACCGCTATGGATATCTCCGGCTACATCGGAGACCCGATGAAGCTGACTTCCTATCTGAATTCGCGCTTCTGGCACGAGAACGAGATCTCCGCCGCGCTGAACATCACCCGCGACGCGATGGAAATGACCGATGGCGATGTCGCCTATACCGGCGAAATCGAATCGATGCTGCATCAGGTCGACTACGCGGTCGCCGACGTTCAATTGAAGCAGTCGGAGAATCTGGCGGAAACTCAGAAAGGGGCGATTGCGGTTCACAAGTTCATGTCGGAATGGGGGCCGAAGGCGCTGATTCAACTGGCCGATCTGAACCGGGAAGATCAGAAATACAATCCGCGCGAATCTTCGCTGACGGAAATGCAGTACGCTGCTTACCGAAATGGAATCTGGCAGTCCAACACGCTCGGACAGATGTTCGCAGCACAGACTGCCCACTCCGCGATGGTGGCGCAGCAGCTCTACATGGAAAATTCCCGCACGGATCAGGCGGACTACGACCGCGCCAAAGCGATCTATGACAACCGGAATCTGACGGAAGCCGGGAAAGCGGCGCTTGAGTCCAAAGGAACCATATCCGGCAATTTCATCGACGCAATTCTGGGAGATGACGAATGAAACCGGAAATGGCGTTGCAAAACATCATGCAGGTGATGGTCGATATTCTGGACAAGATGCACATGGTCTGCCTGGCGTTCGCCCTGCTGCTGATCCTGCTCTCCGTCTACCGTCAGTATTCGCAATTCGGGGAGTTTCTCGGATTGAAATACATGGCGGGCGTACTGCTGACGATCGTCCTGATCGGGCTGTTCCCGGAAGTCTCGGATTACCTCTTCCGGGCCATGTTGAAGTGGGGGCGGCAGGTCACTGCCGAAGCGGAGGCGGTGATGAAGGTCCTGTTCGATATTGAAATCGACGGTGCCTGGTATGACTCGATCGTCGTGGGGATTTCGAGCGTGATGTACAAAGGGGGCATCTGGATCGGCCGTTTTATCCGGGAGATCATGGTCATCGTGCTGTGCGGTTTGTTCCTGATCCTGAAAACCCTGTCGCCGATCTTCATTGCGATGCTTGCCGTGCCGGAAACCAAGAGCGTTGCGATCAATTTCCTGACAGTGGCGTTCGGATTGGTGATGACGCCTCTTTGCATGTTGTTCGGCGATCTTGCGATGATCTGGGTTGCGGCCCAGATGTGGGAGCAGACCGGGATGCTTGCCGCCGTCACGGCTGCAACCGGAAGCCTGGCCGGCGGCGCGGTCGGCGGAGGCCTGACGGTGCTGGCGAGTTCGCCGCCCGGAGCCATCACGGTTGCCGCCGGAGCCGCCGGGGCGCTGATCGCTTTCGTTTGCGTGTTTGTCCTGTTGTGCGTGGTGATGTATGTGGGAATCCCGTGGGCCTGCATTTCGCTTTTCCGCGGAGCGGGAATCGGCAATGCGCTGGCGATGTCGCTCAATACCGTTTCCAATGGGATGGCTGTCGTCAAAAGCGGGTATGCCGCGAGCAAGGCCACTGCAAACGGATTGACCACAATTTCAAAGGCGTTGCACGCCAGAGGCGCTGCGGCCAATCCGGCCGGAGCCGCCGGGGCGGGACGCTCCCCGGCCGGAAAGGAGGAAGCATGAAACGGTCACTTTTTGTCTTTCCCGGCCGGATTCTCGTTGAAGAACAATGTTTCCGGCGCGGGCGTGGAGTGCTTGCGGATATTTTCCCGTTGAATCCGGTGGATTTCCCGGGCGTCTTTGATCGCCTGCCGGCGTCTCGCCTCTTTCCGGCGGTCAGCCTCGGCCTGCTTTTCCATAAGCTCGGTCTGGCGTTTGATGTTCGCTCGGGTTTCCTCCGATTCGCCGCAGCCGGTGAAAACGAAACCCGCAAGGCAGGCTCCGAGGATCAGGAATTTCTTCATAGCAGTTCCTTTCTTTGGAAAAGTTGTTACAAACGGGTCTGCCCGTTCACTGATCAGAACGGGCAGACCGGAAAGGCAATATATGTCTGCTGAAATTTATCATCCCACTGCCTGTGAACTGGTTTGCCGGGAACGTCGGTTACTCGTTTTCTGGATCGTTTATCATGCCGTCATCTGGATTGCCATTGCATTGGGCGCGTTTTTCGCGGTCCAGTATATGACCATGCCGGACCGGGTGCTGGTCCTGGGACGCGACCGCAATATCTACCTGGGCAATTCCGCACCGGTGGAGTCCCGGATCGTAATTGAGGACATCGCACTGCGGGCGGCCTATGCACTGCTGTCGCGCCGGTACGATTCCCGGGACGACCGGCTGCTGGAAATGGTCTGTACGAAGCGCGGCCTCGGGCGGGCGCGCAACTATCTGGACAGTACCCGGGAGTTGTTCGAGCGGCGGATGCTGATGCAGGAGATCGAACACTGTTCGGTCGAATACGTCAGTTCCGGCGGCGGATATTTCGCTCTGGTCAAGGGAATCCTGAACCTGAGCGGCATCTATTTCGGCTATCCGCACATTCAGAAACGCGACTTCGCGCTGCTGATGCGGCTGGAACGCTCGGCTTCGGATTTCGAGCTGCCGTTCCGGGTGGAAGGACTGAAACTGTATGAGGAGGAACATCAGGATGAATGATCCGAGTTATCGCAACTGGAACCGGTGGCTGCTCCGGGGAGTGCTGGTCTATGTGCCGCTCTCTTTCCTGACTCCGCTGCTGATGTACCAGTTCCGGGACAACAATCGTCTGATCGTGATCGACGGGCGCAATTCATACCATGTCACGAAATACGCCTCACAGGAACAACTGGTCCGGCTCTATGAATATATGGCAAGGCTGGGGACCGATGCGCTGCTGATGCGGAACCCGGCGGGGCTGGACCGGCCGGAACTCTTCGATGAGATGTATGTGGGACAGGCCCGGCAGAAGGCGCTCGATCTGCTCAAGGCCGAGGCGGAGAATTTCGGGAAACAGGAGCTCCACCAGAAAGCGGAGATTCTCGGAATTCAGGTATTGGAGGCCGACAGCCGCACCTCGTTTTTGAAAATCTCAGGACAGCTGCTCCGCAACTCCGGCAGGAACCTCAACGCTTCCGCAGAAATTCTGCAGTTCGAGCTGTCGATGAATCTCGTGGTCAACTACGACCTCGGAAAAAATGCGGTTTATCCGTTTGTCGTTTCCGATATCAATTTCAATCAGCAATCAATCAGAAAGTAGAGGTGACACATGATGTTGAGAAGTAACATGTTCCGCCGGTTCGGATTCCTGTTTGCCCTTGGCGGGCCGATGTTCTGTTCTGCCGGGGAAAGCCCGGAAAGGCAGATCCGGGAGATGAACCAGTTTCAAGAGTATGTGCTGGCGCAGGGGGAAGTCTACAAAATCTATGTCAAAAAGGACGACGGCGTGACGACTGTGACGTTTCCGTCCGCCATCTCCAAGATCGCCGGGGTGAACGTCTCCACCGATGGAAGCACCGATTTTCAGATTTCCGCGCAGCCGGGCGGCTATTACTTCAATCTGGCGGCGCTGAAGGAAGGCGCGGCGGGAACTTTGACCGTCGTATTCAACCGCAAGACCTACATCCTGTATCTGATGCAGGACAACGCCAAAGCGTTCGCCGCCGTCAACTTCACCGGCGGCTCCGGCGGCGGTCCGGAGGCCGTCGGCCGCTCCGGCGGCGTAACACCGGCAAGACTGCTCTCGCTGATCGATATGGCCAAGGCATACGATCTGCTTATGCAGCGCTATCCGACCGAGCTGCGGGATACGAAACGCTCGACCGCCAGGGCGGTGTTTCAGTTTGAAAAGTTTCGGCTGGAGCTGCTGGAGGTGATCCGGTTCCACCATGAGGACACCCTCGTTTTCAAGGTCTTGCTGCACAATGATACAGATGAGGAGATTCTCTATGACAAGTTCAGCTTTTCGGTTCAGGCGGGGAATCGGACTTATCCGATGAGCGCCGCCGACGCCACCGGCGTGATGCCGCCGCAGAGTGCCACCTATGCGTTCTTCACCGTCACCGGTACGCCGGAGGGACGCCGGAACAATCTGGCCCCGGACAACGATTTCAAAGTCGGAGTAACGGCACAGTATATGGAAACGGCACCGCTTACGGTGGTGCCGGAACAGCCGGACCGGGCCGAAGCGAAGATGGACCGACATCTCGAAAAGCTCACGGATTCCGTGGAGAAGCTGTTGGTACAGCAGGCCGTTCCCGCGCCGGCGGCAGAACCTGCTGAAGAGGAGAACGCCGGGAAACTCCCGGAAACACCGGAGAAGATCGAGTGGTGGGACTTTTCGGAGTTTCCGTCGAATCTGGCTTTTCTTATCAATTGGATGTGATAAGGTTAAGGTGACATCATGAATTTGCGGGAATTCTTCAAGAAATTGCGCAGTCCGCTCGGAACCTCTCTTTTGTTCCTTGCGGCAATCGTCACACTGGCCTTCTCGGCAGTACCGTTCCTGATCCGGGAAGATGCCGGTACACTCCAGGTCGTCCGTTCGGAAAGCGGCGAGGCGAGCTTCAATATCCCCGGCAAGGCCAAAGCGATTTCCGCCGCGGCCTCAGCGGAGCGGCAGGCCGGTTCCGGTTCCGAAACGGTTGATCTCTCCGAAGAACCAGACCGAACCGGCAGGCCGCTGCCTCCTTCCGACTACCGCATCGCGTCCGGGGAACGGAGTCCGGGGGGCACGTCCCGAACTTCTTCCTTCGACCGCAGTCGGAGCACGCCGGTTCAGGGACCGAAAATCACGATCATCGACGGCGAATCCGGCGCCGGGCGAAGCAAAGAGTTCGTTTCGGACCGCTTCGCGCCCTATGGCCGGCTGCTGGCCTGTAAAATGATCAACACCGTCGAGAGCGGCGATGCCGATACGCCGCTGATCGCGGTGGTGATGGAGGATCTCTGGTGGATCAACGCCAAAGGCGAAAAGAAACTGATTATCCCGGCCGGAACCGAAGTGTTCGGCAAGGTCAACGGCGCCAAGCCGCAGCGAAACCGCCTGACCACGGACGGCAATTTCGTGTTGGTCTGGCAGGCCACTTCGGACATGGTTGGTTTTGAATTGCAGCTCAAGGGGATCGCATTGGAAAAGTCGACCTATCCGGACAACCGGATGCTGGCCGCGATTACCGATATGAGTGCCGGAATCCCCGGACAGGTGATTTCGAATGAGAATCTGTCCAAGTTCCTGATGTACACCCTGGCATTCGGCCAGGGACTGGCGCAGGGATACCAGACCAACGAAGTCTATACCGACTCCGGCATTACGATTACGACCCAGGACGGAACGACGAAAAACGCGATGGCCCGCGGCGCGGAAACGCTGGCGCAGGTGATGCTGCAGGACGTTTCGCAGATGATTGCGAAAGAGTCCTACTACATCCGGGTCGCCAGTGGAACTGAATTCTACATCTTCGTTCAGCAGGTCATCAATCTCGACGACGCCCAGATCGCGGATACCCTGCTCAATAAGCTCGAAGAACAGAAGATTCAGGGGCCGCAGAAGCCTTCGTATAAAAACGTGCTGAACGCCTTTTCCGGCGGGAAACAATAACAATGAAAGGGACAAGAAGTATGAAGAAATCACTGTGGATGATCGCGTGCGCCTCCCTCGTCGCAGGTGCCATCACCGGATGCAAGACGGAAGAACCGCTGCCGGAGCCGCCGAAGGAGTATATCCATGTGCCGGTGCAACTGGTGGCCGGAGCCATTCCGGGCGGCAGCCAGGAGAAGATCATGTCGAATCCGAATCTGCGGGCTTACGCAGTAGGGCGATACGTCGATCCGCATAAGCGTGTGATGCACGAACAGCACTCCGTCTACCGGATGGAGAAGCTGCCGGAGTGGAACCTGCTTCCGCAGCCTGACGCCGATCCGGTGCTCCGGGCTCAGAAGATGCGGCAGGAACGGTATGCGGATGCCGCGACCGGCCAGATCGAACGGACTGCCGCGGAAATCCATGAGATGCGCCAAACCGTCCTGATGCTTCTCGAAAGCCGGAACGTCCAGAAACAGCAGGCCGATACGCTGCTCCGGAATTTTGAAACCCTGAAAAAGCAGTATGGCGTCCTGTCGGGAAACATGGTCAAAACCTCCGAATTCGTGAACTCTCTGGAGGGTGAACTCAAGAAACTGAAGCAGGAGAATGAAGTTCTGAAGCTCCAGCAGAAAAAACGCGAGCTTCCCGCCGCCTGTCCGCCGGAGGTGCGCCAATGAAAAAACAGTGGGTTCCTATCCTGATTCTGGTCTGGCTGGTTCTCCTGACCGTCTGCATGGTTCTGTTCCAGATGCGGACCGGCGTCGTCGATGAAATCCTCGATGAACAGGACCGGCAGGCCGGAATCCTGATCAAGCAGTCGGAGATTCTGGCACTCAATACAGTCCTTGTCCGGGCGCTGGTCGAACAGGTACGGTCCGGCAGGGAAACCGCGAAAGATGAGGTGACATTAAGACTGGAGGAACTGCCGCAGTAGCGGATGATCCGGAATGCTGAGGACAGGCCCGCGCTCCTCCGCTTTCCGTCAGGTGATCGGCATCCGGAATGCGTGATAAAAGAACACCTGAGGAAAGGAGTTTCACTATGAAAAATATCACTTGCGGGCAGAAGGAACAGCTCTCCGTACTGTTCCGGAGAGGACAGTTGAGCGGTTTGCCGGTACGGAATCCGGCGAAACTTTCGGAGGCTGCCGCCGCCCGGCTGATCGCTGCGGCGGCGCAGGTGCCGTTCGGAACGTACCGGCTGGTTTCCGAACGGATGCGCCGGCGGCTGCTGAAGCTGCGCGAAGGCAAACGGGTGCGGTTTGAGGATTGTGAACTTGAATTCATGACGGAGGATATCGCCATGGGACTTTTCTGGGTTGCCGGCCGGCGGGAATACCGGGATACGGTGCCGGCTTTGAGAATGCTGCATCAGCGGGTCAGGAAGATGGTCGCCAAAGGCTTCCTGGAGTACATCCCGAACTGGGAAATCTGCCTCCTCGACGCTGACGAGGCGGACCGGCTGATCGCTGAAGGCGAACGGAAGGTCGCCGCGCTGCTGGAGAAATAGAGGGTTTGAAGGTATGTCGAAATTTGTGATGATCGCTGGAACAAAAGGAGGGATCGGCAAGACTTTGATTGCAACGTTCCTCGCAGACATCGCTTCGGAGCACGGATTCCGTCCGGTCCTGTTTGACTGTGATAACGAAAACCACTCCCTGAGCAATGCCTGCGGGGGCGTTCCGGAGTTTGAGCTGGCCGATATCGATCCCGAATCCGCCGAAGAAACGGATTATCCGCTGGATTCGGCGGTCAACCGGATCGCGGAGCTGGAATCCGCGAAAGAGAGGAAAAAAGAGTATTTTTATTTGCTGGACATGAAAGCCGGAACGAGCGGCTCCACGATCAGGTGGCTGGAGGCGTTTCCATTTGAATATATGCGGCAGCTTGCAGTCGAGGTGTATCTGGCCGGATGCGTGACCGCCGACATCGACAGTTGCCTGACCTGGGGCAAGTGGTTGCGGGAATACGCTCCATTGGCCCAAACGGGGGCCCTGCGTTTTCTCCTGGTCAGGAACCACTTGGCCGGAGACCGTTTCGATTTCTACGACGACAAGCTCAGACCGCTGCAGGAGAGCCGGGAGCTGCGGAGCATCGTGATCGATTTCCCGGAACTCAGCGGCAGGTATCTGAAACTGATCAAGGATTACCGGACCAGTTTCGGACAGGTCGCCCGGAACCGGACGACAATCGCTTCTTTCGGGTTTATGGACCTGCACCGGATTCGGCTCTCATTTGAAAAAATCAAAACCGGTTTCGACGGGCTTTTCAATCCCGGTCCGGGTAAGGAGGTGGCACATGGCGGAAAACAGGAAAACTGAAACCGCTCCGGGCGAGCTGCCGCTTCCGGAGCGTCAGGAGCTGGCGGCACGGCTGATCTGCTCCGGCATGATTCCGCCGCGGCCGCTGGACCAGCTGACCCAGGAAGCCGTCGAGGAGATTACCGCCGGTCTGCCGTCCGTTCACATCGGCGATCTGGTCATCAGGGAACAGAATGCCGGAGAAGTAACGATTTCCGCATACGGGATCAATCAGACCGAGGTGGAAATACAGCTTGATCGTATGCTTCCGCAGTATGAAATGCAGGGAATCCCCGAATTTTATCCGAGCAGGGATTATTCGCCGCAGGCGTGGCTGGGATTCATGCGCAGTCGCGGTCCTTACGGCCACTGGGAAGAGATGAAACGGTGGCTGGACTGCTGGCAGGTCGATTATGTGCCGGAACGGCTGCAAACCGGATTTTCCGATCAGGTCGAAGCCATTTCCCGGCAGGCGCAGGAGTTGCTGGAGGAACGCCGGGAGGATCTGATGGCGCGGCTGGCGTGCATGGGATTGATTTCGCCGCTCGATTATTTCCGCCGGACTCCGGAGAAAGCCGACGCGATCATTGCGGCGCTGCCGCCGCTGGTGGATATGGAGATCATCTTCGACAAGGAAGATGGTTCGCAGGCGTTTTACCATTTCATCAACCTCGCGGAGTATCAGTTCCGTTCCAAGACCGTCACCGATGCTCCGGCGGACAAGCCCTGGGAAATGGATGATCCCCGGAACAACCGTTTCAAGACCGCAATGTATCAGGATTATTCGCGCGAAATACAGGAAGAGGATGCGCTGAATGACGCGATTGCCGAGCTGTTCGACGCCCGGATGTTCAAGGTCACGCTCGCCTCGGAAAGCGACAAAAGCCTGAAACTTCAGGTCGAGAAATTTTTCGCCGGCAAACCGGAACTGCAAAACGAGCACCAGCACGTCCGGGCGACCCTGAAGCACGGTTATGCCTGGCTCGATTTCCTGAATCAGGAGATTGAAAGCGCCATTCCGATGACCTCTCACGAGCATCCCTCCTTCAGCCGCCTCAAACGGGCGTTTGAAGCATGGGAATTCGCCCCGAGCAAAGCCGTCGTCAACTGGCAGGCCGGTTTCCGGCAGGACCGCCGGAAAAACAGCGAAGAGGCGCGCATGACGTTTTTCCGGACATTGTTCAGCAAGCTCGCCACGGCCGAGATCATCAAGCGCTTTCCGCAGGATGAGTGGTTCGCGATGAACTCCCGGTATGCCGAGGAGTTCGCCCGACAACAGGTCCCTCTGCTCCCGGACCAGCAGGACATCGGCGACTGGCTGAAACTCTTCGGCCAACCGCGTCCGGATGATCCCATCGCCTTATACAAACTTCAACGCAGCTTTCAGGCTTCCGGCATCCCGTTTCACCGGGAGGCGGTCTGCAAAGCGTTCAACAACCCAAAAACGAAAGGGAAACAGAGTATGAGTATCAATCCGCAAAACGAACTGAAGTATCTCGTCGGAGCCGTCAGGCACCTGATCGAACAACGCCAGATGCCGCCGGTCAGCCCCGCTGTGCTGGGCTCTCTGTCGCTGGAGGAAGTCCGGGAGATGCTCCGGGAAGATCCCCGGCTCAGGCTCACCGACGATCAGGCGCAGATGCTGGCCAACAAGCAGCGGGCCGGCTATCTCCGGGATATGGCGCTGCCCGCCGGAGGAATCCGGGAGCTTTCCCGGCCCGAGGCCAGTTACATCATCAACAATACGCCGCGGCTCTCCCGAGCCCAGATGATGCCGGACAATCCGGCAACCGAGGAAACCCGGAATTATTTCCAGCGGCTGATCAGGAACTCCCCTGAAATGCGGCTGCCGGCCGCCACCTGGAACTATATTTCCGAAGAGGCTTTACAGGGGAAAATCCGGAATATTCTGGCCAGCCGACCGATCAGTGAGCAGCAGCTCGCCTACCTCAACGAGTGTTATGCGAATCAGACGCTCCCGATGGAGGTTGCAAAGCAGTTCATCGACAAGCCGACGATCGGGCCGGATGATTTCTGCAACCTCAACCAGTATCAGGCGCGGGAGATTTTCAACGCCTGTCCCGCCACTCCCAACCAGATCGAGTATTTCCTGGCGATGTCGGACAACCATCCGCTCAAACCGGCCCATCCCGAGCGCATGACCTATCTGGAAGCGCGGGAACTCCGTGACAAGATCAGCATGCGCGGCAAAACGATCGATCCGGAGGGACCGATCATCGCCAACCAGATCGCGGCGATCCGGGATGAGATGGAACGCAATCCCTCGCTCGAACTTCCCGGCCCCGTCGAGAAGATGACCTACGGCGAGGCCAGAGAGTTCCTCGACAATCTCAGTCCGAGCGAGGGGCAGATGAAAAAGCTCGGCTATCTGATCCGCGAAAACAACGTCAGCGATCTGATTCCGTCATTTATCCGCGAGAGCCTCAAGCGTGGACAGGTGTCAAAAATGATCGACCTGCTGGTGCAGAAGGACCGGCACGGAAACATCGATACGCCGGCTCTGGAGAAACTGGTCGCACAGGTCGATCCCCCGGCGACGCCGGAACAGCTCGAAACAGTCAGGGCCTATCAGGAAAACGGCAGTAAAATCAAGCTGCCGAAGAATCCGACCTACCGTCAGGTCGAGCATCTGCTGAATCAGGAATATGAGAAGCAGACCATCAATCAGGCGCAGATCGATATCCTGAAAGGATGGGTTGCCAAAGGAACCGTTGAGGCGAAATACCTGAAAGCGCCGGAAAAGCTGACGCAAGCTGAGTATGCCCAACTTCACCTGAAGCATTTGGAAAACTCCCGCGCGATGAATGCCGGAACTCCGGCCGCTCCTTCAATGGCTAAAGCACCGGAGATGCCCGGCATGAGCCGGTGAACCGCAAACCCGCGCCGGATTTCCCGGCGCGGGAACCATTGGAGGCTTGTGTATGAAAGAGAAAAAAGAAACACTGCGGAATCTCGCCATCCGCACTCTGGCGGGAGCCGGTACTTCGCGTGCCAGAGCGCTCGATCTGTTTTCACTGTATGAAAAGTGCGGCAACGAGGACGATATCGTCTATGCCATCGTCTTTGAGCTGGAGGTTCTCCATCATCTGCAGGAACGCATCCATCTGGAAAACTGCCAGCGGAATGAACTCCTGATCAGGCAGATGACGCAGGCTCTCGACAAGAACTGCGAGGCACTGACAGCTCTGGTCTGCCGTCAGGAGCAGATCAGCCGTTCCCAGTTCCGGCGGCTGGTCGCTCTGCACCGGGAACGGTTCCTGAACCGTCTTATCGCGGTCTGCGCGTTGACGCTGCTTTCCGTGCTGGCCGGGCTGGGCGTGTTTACAATCTACTGGCTGTGGGTGTGAATGTCGATACTCAATCAGGAAATTCTGAATCTCGCCGGAAACGTCTGGAGTGTCAGGGACGCCTGCACCGGCGTGATCTGTTTCGGAGCGACCGGCAGCGGAAAATCTTCCGGCCCGCTCCGCAGCATTGCCTTGCGGTATCTGCAGCTGGGATTCGGCGGAATCGTCTTTTGCGCCAAGCCGGATGAGTGTGAAACCTGGGAAAGTTATGCCCGGGAGACCGGCCGCACTTCCGATCTGCTCAAGCTGAGTGAAAACACTTTTGCTTTTCTGAACTATGAACTCGAACGCCCGGCTGAAACCGGCGGCGGGCAGATCGAGAACGTAGTCAATCTTTTTCTCGAAATCACGAAAATCGGGAAGGACAGGCGCAGCGGCAGTACAAACGATGAGTACTGGCAGAACGCCATCAAGCAGTTTCTGCGCAACACCATCTCTTTTCTGGTCATGGCCGGTGAAGCGGTCACGCTGCCCAACATCAAAGCCGTCATCGATACCGCCGTTCGGGACAAGGCTGTCGCGGAAGCACTGAAAGATTATTTTGAGGAGTTCAAAGGCTTCTGCGCCGTCAACAAAAATAAGTGGTATTGCCGGCAGCAGAATCAGGCCGGATTCGATGAAGCACTGGGACTATTTGAAACCGGATACAAAAAGCAGAGGCAAAATACGCAGATTGAACAGCCGCTGATCGTCGCGCATCAGTTCGCCTGTTCGCTGATCCTGAAAATCATCTACCATGGAAAACATTCCGGCCCCGATTACGAACTCGGCTTCAACTATTTCATCATAGAATTTCCGCAGCTCGACGAGCGGACGCGGAGCAATACCGTCAGTTCTTTCACGGTCCTTGCGGACTCCATGCTGCGCGGTGAATTTCTTCGATGTTTCGGGGCTCCCGATTCATCGTTTTCACTCGAAAGCCTTTACCGCGAAGGCAGAATCCTGATCGTCGATCAGGATGTAAAGCGTTTCGGCCTGGTGGGGCAGATTACCGCCGCAATCATCAAACTCTGCTTCGAGCGGATGATTGAACGACGGGAGGACATCACGCGCGACGAAGCCCGTCCCGTGTTTTTGTGGGCGGACGAAGCCCAGTATTTCTCCCTCGACAACGACCAGATATTTCAGACCACGGCGCGTTCCTCGCGGACATTGACCGTCTACGCCACGCAGAACCTCAGTAATTTTCAGGACGGTTACGGAAAGGAGAAAGCCAACTCTCTGCTGGGAAATCTCGGAACGAAATTCTTCTGTAAAAATGGAGATTTTGAAACGAACGAATGGGCCGCGAAAAGCATCGGTCAGGAGATTGTCAGGCGGCGCAGTCTGAATCTCGGAGACAGCAAATCGGGAGGCGCCAAAGGCGAATACAGCCAATCCGGCAGTTATTCCGAAGGCTGGTCCGAGCAGAAAGATTACATGGTCGATATCGTCACTTTCACCACCCTTCAGGCGGGAGGCCCCCGCGGCCAGTGCCGTGTCGGTTACGTGTTCTGGCAGGGAGGCAGGATTTTAAACAACGGCGAAGTGTTCCTGATCGGAACCTTTGATCAGAAGTGTCGGAAAGTATGCGGAGCAAGGTTTGAACGCCGTTGTCCGCCGATTCCGCAGCTCGGATTGAAAAATGCCGGGGAAAGCCGCCGGCTTTATGGATGCGATTATGTGATTCTCGGCCTTTTTGTTATATCATCACTGATTGTTCTGAGCGGATTATGGATGATCTTTGCCGAACGGGACCGGTTTCTGCTCTTCATCCCCGAACTTGGAGTCGTAAGCATCGCCACCGTGTGCCTGTGGACAGCCGCTTTCGCCTTTGACCTCGGACTGGAGATTCTGCGCATCCTCGGCGAAATCATCATCGCCAAATACCGCGGATTCCGCAGGCTCCGTCAGAAGCGGATCAATCAGATTCCGCTGCTCACTCTCACTTGGTTTTATCTTGCCTTCTCCTTCGCGCTGGCCATCCTGATTCAGAATGCCATCTACACCGGGCAAGGCGCCATCGGATACCTGCTGACATGGTTCGCCGCCGCCATCGCCCACTACCTCTTCAAAAACGCAGGCGGGAAAAAAGTCCCGGTGGAGAAAAATTAGAAATTGACCGGCTGGCTTGGTATTGGTAATTCAAGCGGCCCAGGAGATACGTCACTTCTGTTCGGAGCTGTGTTTTTTGAGAAAAAGCGTAATCTCCGCTTTCAACATCTTTCCACTGGCGACACGCAGAACCATCGCGGTAAATTCTTCGTCGGATGCCTCGAAATCGATTCCATTCATATCAAGAAAGACCAGTGCGGCCATGGCGCCGACCCGTTTGTTGCCGTCGACAAACGGATGATTTTCCACAAGATGAAAGAGATAGGCCGCCGCCATCTCGTAAATGGTCGGATGCAGGAACGTTCCGCCGAACGTTGCAGACGGCATACCGATCGCGGATTTCAAAAGTTCCATATCACGCACTCCGGAAGCTCCGCCGAAGTTCTCAATCTGGTAATTATGGATCTCAATGATTTCGGCGAATGTGAGAAAAACCGGCTCGGATTTCACTTCGCAAGCTCCTCGAAAGACTTCTTATAGCGTTTGCCGATCTTATCCATGGATTTGTGAAACTTACCGGCCCGAACCGCGTCTTTCACGGGTGTGAGAACGAGCGCCTGACCATCGGTTACGACCTCAAATGCCGTGTCGATGGTTGCCCCGAGCAAATCAAGAATCGGCTTTTCAATCACAAGCGCCGCGCTGTTACCGTGCCTGGTCAGATTTTTGATCATTGTCCGTCCTTCCTTGTTATTATATTGTCAATACAAAGATATATCGCTATGACGCATATTTCAAGGTGGATTTGATGGAATTATGCAAAATGGTTCTTATTAGAATATCATATTTTCAATAAGGAGTAAATCTGCTGCTCAAGCTACATTATTGTTACTGAACATCTTCATCGGTTATATTCAGGTAACTTCGCGTTGCGGCCAAAGACCGCTGGCCGAGTATTCGCTGAATTTCGCTGAGTGCATAGTTGCCGCGGACAGCCAACTGGTATCCCCAGGTTTTCTGGAGAGTCAGAAAACCGACTTTTTCCTGCAATCCGCTTGAAGCCGCAGATTCTTTGAGGAAAGCTGTTACATAGCCCTGCGACCAAGGCTGAGCTATTCCTGACAACCTGCGAGTTTCAGTTTGGAACAGGTAGACATCATTTGCCGTTGCTGCACGGAGTTGCTTGATTTCTCGGGCATCATCGTCGGAAATTCTGATTAACATTTTGCTGCCGGCTTTCGTCAATTCCGAAAGCCGAAGCAGAGTCATTTCCAATTGTTCTCCTGAAACCGGGTCAAATATCGTTTGATTTTCAATTTGTTCCCAGGTCAGTTTGAGAAGCTTGCCCGGAGCGATACCGGTGTCCAAAGCAAGTATGAAAAACACGTAATGCTTTTGAGAATAATGGCACTTGACGTATTTACGCCAACGCATTAAGCCACCCAGGTCTTTGACCGGTTTGGCGGCGGACGGGACATTGCCTTTGCTGTTCATTTCCGTATTGATTCCTCTGTAACGTCTGAGGATGATTTCGCGGCGAGAAATGCTGAATAATAACGCCGCATGGCAGCCGCCGTGGTTCCGGGATATTCCTGATCCTCCAGCAGTTCCACTGCTGTTTTCGGATAGGGATGATTGGTTACAAACTGCCGCCTGGCTTTCCCGCGCGCCGCCATATCCGTATAGCCTAGAGCCAAATAGGATTGATAATATCTGTTGTATTCTGCACCCCAGCGAATTGCATTCCAATGATGTCTTTGCCTTTTGTTCTGGTAGCCTTTCATAAAAGTTTCCAACAATTCCCGGGTAGCCTGTCGGGGAAGCAGTAAAAATTTTCCAAGAACCAGTTGTTGCTGCCATTCCACTGATAACTGATATAAAAAACGCCATTGGGCTGTTTCAGGTAAAGATATCGCCGCTGCAATCCGGGGAATGAACTGATAGATCGTGATAAGCTCTTCGTCTCCGGTTGGAGCAGGATCGGGAAATTCTTTCAGCTTCTCATTGACGCGAGGGTCATCCACTGAACCATGCGGATTGAAGAAAAGAGACTTCGAGTCAATATGCGATTCAATAAAGATGCTGACTTTCTGAAGATATTCATTCTCTTTGCCGCTCAACATATCCATATTCAATACCGGATACTTGCGGGTAATTTCCAAAAGCAGAAAAGAGATCAAATTTTGTCTCCATGCTGCAAGAAGTCTGCGTGGGGAATCATTTGAAATGCCGGAAGGAGTGACCAACAGAGAATGGATATCTATCAGCACGGGCGCCTGCTCATAGATATCCTGCAATT
Source organism: Victivallis lenta (assembly GCF_009695545.1). NCBI lineage: Bacteria > Pseudomonadati > Lentisphaerota > Lentisphaeria > Victivallales > Victivallaceae > Victivallis > Victivallis lenta. The sequence continues at coordinate 29,948 of NZ_VUNS01000029.1, forward strand.
TCGCATAATATTGATTGGATTTCTCTGCCGTCATATTTTCCTGCCAATTATTTATAACATACACGTTTTATTCCTGATTTCAAAATCGGAAAGCTCTTTATGGATAAAACAAACATCGGTGGAATGTCAACTCCACCGATGCTTTGGGGCAAAGGAAATTACTTCTGTGAGTCCTGTAAAAATTGGGCAATGCTGTCAGCTGTGATTCGTGCTGAACGATGGCCGAATTTGATGCGCTTCAGCTTCCCATCTTTGATATAGTCGTGGATAGCTTTCTTGCTCACTCCCAGATAATCGGCTGCCTCCTGAATCCGGACCAGCCGCGGGAATTTCGGCCCCTCGTCTTCTTTGCTTTGCCGGACTGCGACTTTCAGCTCGTCGAGTTCGCTCTGCTCCAAGGCGCCGCAGGCGACCAACGGAGTTGCAAGCTGGATCAGGGTGTCAAGGGTTTTCGGTTGTATCATGTCGGCCTCCTTTCATTGATTGAGGGTTTGAAACTAAAGTAATTATACTGCATGATACGACCGAAAAAAAGAAAATTTGCCCGGCAAAGCTGAACACCACCGGCAAGTGTTCAGCTTTTACGACACATTTTTTGAAATATTCATCCCATTGACCAGATGGCCTGCTGATGATTCCTGAGTTTGGTTTGCCTCCGGCAGGTTATCCGGCAAATTGTCGATCAAAGTTTCCAGAATCGCCAAAGTCGTTTCCGAAGCATTCTGAATCAGGTGGAGCAGGCGTTCTTTTCGCAGGGAATAACCGGAAATCGGTTCACTGGTAGCTGGGAGTGAGTTCTGCATAATCAGCTTCAAACCTTCCATACTGGCCTGCTTGTTGGCATGATCCTGATAGTGCTGGGTCTGCGCGAGCCGTTTATGGCCGAGCCAGCGTTTAATCGTCGAAGCCGGGACACCTTTTTGTTCCGCTTCATACGAGAAGGTATGGCGAAAAGAATGGAAACCTTTTACTGTCTGTTTTCTGGCTCGTCCTTCAACCTCAATCCGGGTTGTGATTCCACAGGAAATCAGATAATTCTGGATCATATTGTTGATCTTGGTATACCTTTTTTGCAGATGCAGCTCCGCCATTTCCGGAAAGACATATTCACCACGCCGAGTCTGTTTCCATTGCTTTTGCAAAACTTTATTCAATTCCGGAAAAACAGGAATATGGACTTGTGTTTTGGTCTTTTGAGCGATAAGAGAAATCTCGCGTCCTGTGAAATCCGGAGCAATTGCCCCGCGATATCCGGTAATGCCTTCAAAATACTCCCATTTCAATGCCAATACATCTCCTAACCGCAGACCGGTATAACGTCCAACAAAAAGTGGACCGGCTAAAAGTTTGGGGGGATTTTTGAAAATAATTTCCAACTCTTCCTCGGTAAAGATTTTCCGCTTGACGGGTTCGAGCTTCAAAGGCGGAATATGAGCAAAGGGATTTTCTTCGCCGCCGAGGTCCGGCAACAGGAATGAAAACACGCTTTTGCAGACCGAATGATAGCGGTTCAGCGTTGTGTGGCTCAAGAGACCGCCTCGTTCATAGTCTTTGAAAACTTTGCGTTTCGGACAAGTATTGGGATCATAGGAGATGGTTTTGTTCCACCGACCGTATTTGCGTATATAGGCGATATAGGCATCGGCGTGCATCCGTTCCACTTCATCCAGTGTACGCAACTGATAATTACTTTTCACAAAATTCACAAAGTCGAACCAGTAACCGCGTGAAACCACAAGAACTCTGTTGCTGGTTTCACGGGAATGCGGCTTGGCCTGAGCCAAATCAAAGGCATTATCCAGTGTAATCAGAAGCCGAGCTTTCAACTTTCGGACAACTTTCAGTTCCGCCAGATACTCTTCACGGGTTTCTATTTCTTTCAACTGCTGCTGTTCCTGAAGAAATTTCCTGGCGGCTTCTTCTGCTTCACGGCGTTCCCGGATGTGATTGCCCTGAGAATTTTTCAAGGTAATGTTTTTTCTTTTTCCGTCCTTCTGCATATATTGCAGATAGAAATTATCTCCTCGTTTGTAAATGGAACCACTGCCGTTGGAACGTTTTCTGGATACTGCCATATTGACTATCCTCCTTAACCGAAGTTGAGTTGAGAAATCATCGTCTTTTTCGTCACCATAATTCCCATGGGACGAAAAAGACAGACCAAATTTCTCTTCAAACCTGATCATTATTGGAAGATATTTAACTTTGGACAGAAAAATAATATTAAATCATTTGATTATAGTAAGTTACAATATAAAATATGAAGTCTGGATAACTTCTGCAATTTTCTGCAATTTTTGTGACGTATCAATGAATAAGGGAGGCAAACTGAGCTCAAATCATGAAAAAAGATCAGTCTGGCAAGATTGCAACTCGGCATAAATATAAACAGAGGATATGTGTTGATGATAAAGAAGATATGATATAAAATTTGTTTATTGCATCATCATTACTATAGCGATCATCGCGATTCTCGCCGCCATGCTGCTGCCCGCGCTGAACCAGGCGCGCGAGAGAGCCCGCAGCATCTCCTGCACGAACAACCTGAAGCAGTGGGGGCTGGCCTTCGCCTCGTATGCGGATGAAAACAACGGTTATATGGTTCCGACGCTGCACTCCGGCGACACCCCCGTCTCCGGCAAGGAGAAGTGGCAGATGAACAATTACTGGCCGGCCTCGCTCGCAAAATATCTGGGGCTCGGCGACAAGTCCGGCAAGCTTGCGGTCGCGTTCGAGGAGCAGAAGGAGCTCCGGCTCATGATCTGTCCGTCCCTGCAGGAGAACTGGGGCTATGCCATGAACTCCAAGTATCTCTCGCACGTCCAGCCTTCCCAGCCGGCCGGCGGTTATCTGAACAAGTGGGCGAAGATCGGCCGGATCGGGAATGCCTCGTCCGTCGTCAGCATCGCCGATGCGGAGTGGTATCTGAATCCGGAGAAGACCATGAAACGCTCCGAATGGTGCGCCTATCTCGCCGCCGGCGGCAACGGCTTCGTCAACTGGTGGCCGATGTCCGCCTTCCGGCACAGCGGCCGGGCGAATTACAGCATGATCGACGGCCACGTGATGTCGATGTCGATGCATTCCGGCATCGTCAAAGAAGGCGGCATCACCAGCGACGAGTGCGACCGGAAATGGTGGGGAAAACGGGCCGGATTCGAGTACGATTGATTGACCGGAATTCCGGGGAGCGATGAATCGGACCGACAGCTGTCGAAAGGAAACACGAGATGGGGAGAATCTTGCAGTGGCCGGGCATCCTGCTCGGAATCGGGGCGCTGTTTTCGGCTCTTGCCGCGCCGGAGTGGTAGATGAGGCCGACTGCGACCGGCTGGACGGCTGGACCGGCCAGGAAGCGAATGATATGCGCGGGATGCCGCCCGGCCGCATCGCCGGGCCGGGGGAACTTTTCTTATATTCCTTTCTCTGTCACCTGACGTTAAAAGGAGACGGCAAGCCGCATACCTTCCGGCTGCGCCTGAGCAAGGAGATGAAAACGAACAACCGGCCGTTTTCCGCCGCGCGGCTGCGCGGCGAACTCTGGTTCTTCTACCGGTTGCCCGGCGTTCGGGACAACCGGCCTCCGCTTCGCTTTGCGATCGAGCGCGCAGTTCTGGAGTAATCGCATCTCCTGTTCGGGGAGGGTCCGGCGGAAAAGAAGGTGCTTTTCCGCCGGACCCTTCTGCCGTATTATGGAATCAGTGCAGATACCCCGCCACGCCGTTTTCGACAGGACGAAACGCGTTATCCGTTCCCGTCCGGGCATCTCGTTTTTCGCGGTCGTGCTGTTTTTTGCCGCTTTTTTGTTATACTTCTGTTGCTGTATTGTTATACTTGAACCATAATAAAAGTGTGATGAATACATACACACGCTTATTCTTGGAGAGTCATAGCATGTCAGCACAGAAAAGTCAGGCGATCGTCAGGCGGATCGCCGATGAGATCCGCCGCGGGGAACACGGCGACACCGGCAGCGCCTTTATGACCGTGCGGGAAATCTGCGACGAGTTCGGCGTCTCGCTGGTCACCGCACAGCGCATCGTCAACCAGCTCAAGACGGCGGGGCTGCTGAGCCGTTCCGGCAAGCGGCTCAATATCGCCGCGCGACAGTTCACTCCGTCCGGACCCCGGCGCGCCGGGGTGCTGGTGACCAATATCGACAACCCGTTCTTCTCCCGGCTGCTGAATGCGGTCGAGCTGGCCGGGCGGCGGCGCGACATCGAGATCATTTCGGCCGGGAGCAACTACGATCCGGACCATGAAGCGCGCCAGCTCGAGATGCTTGCCGGCAGCGGAGCCGACGGCTTTCTGATCTGTCCCGCCCACGATTCGAAGTCCGCTCCGGTGCTGAACGCGCTGAAACTGCCGTTCGTCCTGGTCGGGCGCCGGGTGGCCGGCGTCGATGCCGATGTCGTCATGGTCAACGATTTCGAGGCGGGCCGCATGGCGGCGGCGCATCTTTTTGAACAGGGGTGCCGAGATTTCATCTACCTCGGCATCAGCCACTTCTTGGATGATATGCGCGGCCGCGGCTTCTCGTTCGAGCTGCACGAGCGCGGCATCGCCCTCGGACCGGAGCGCTGCGTCTGGGTCAATCTCGCCGGCGATGACAATACGCTGCCGGGCAGGGTGCGCGAACTCTGCGGCGGCCGGCGGACCGGCGTATTCTGCTATCACGACCTGCTCGCTTTGCGCATGCTGAGGGCGGCGCGGCTCTGCGGGCTTGAAATTCCGCGCGAGGTGTCGATCGTCGGCGTTGACGACCTGCCGGCAGCCGCCGAGGCGTTTCCGTCGCTCTCGAGTATCTCGTACCCGATTCAGCAGATTGCGGAAAACGCGCTCGAAATGCTGCTGCGCCGTTCGGAACGCAGCTTTGCCGGGGCAGGGGCGGTCAATTATCTGGACCCGTCCCTCGTCATTCGCGAAAGTTCCCACGAAATTCCCGGCGGACCTGCTGTGTCGCAGGGCCGCCGCATCATCTGACGGAAAGGAGCCGCATTCATCATGGCTATTCAGGAAACGGCGGTCAGCTACTACGGACTCGGCTACGTCGAGCACGCTGCGGCGGACTTCGAGGAGATCAGGGCCCACCACTGCACGACGGTGATTCTCGCCGTCACCGAATTCGAATTCGACTTCTGGCGGCCGAATCTGCCCGCCGTCGTCGCCGCGGCCCGCCGGGCCGGGCTGAAGGTCCTGCTCGATCCGTGGGGCATCGGCAAATTCTTCGGCGGCGAGCAGGTCAGTCTTTTTCTGCAGAACAATCTCGAAAACCGGCAGGTGTCGGCATTGACCGACGAGAAGTTGAATGCAGCCTGCTTCAACACGCCGGCGTTCCGTGACTACTTCATGCACTTCTGCCTGACCCTGCTGCGGGAGGCCGGGGCAGACGGCTTCTTCTGGGACGAGCCGCACTATCTGCTGCCGAAATCCTACGCCTCGATCACCGGCGGCGCCGGCGACGACTGGAGCTGCCGCTGCCCGGTCTGCCGGAAGAAGTTCGCGGATTATTACGGCTATGAGATGCCGAAGCTGCTGACCGATGACGTGAAGCAGTTCCGCTGGCGCGAAGCGCTCGAGATCCTCGAGGAGACTTCCCGCCGGATCAAGGTGTTCGATCCGGCGCAGGAGATTACAATCTGCGTCCATGCGACGCTGAACACCTATTATGTGACCGAACAGCGCGGCTACGACGACTGGGAGCGGGTCGCCGCTTCGCCGTACTTCGATGTGTTTTCGACGACGATCGTCTCGTGGGAGCTGCCCGAGCCGTTCTTCCGCAGCATTGCGGAACGCACCGCGGCTGTGGCGAAAAAGTATAACAAACAATCCGAACGCTGGCTCATGGGGTATTACAGGCAGCCGGACGATTTTGCGCAGATCGACCGGATGACGGATCTCTATGAATCGCTCGGCATCGACCGGCTGGCCGCGTGGACCTATCGCGGCGGTTTCGGAACCCGGCTGGCGGCGCCGGACGCGCTCGGCCTCTGGGACTGCATCGGCCGGAACTACAAACGCATCCTGAAACGATAAGGAGTGAGTATGGAACTCAATGATTTCGGTTATCTCGACGCTGTCGTCGGGAATCTGGAACAGGTCAGGACGGAGCAGGCGGAGAATATCGCCGCGGCCGCTTCGCTGATGGCCGACGCGATTGCGGAAGACCGCCTGATCCACGTCTACGGCGGCGGCCACACGACGCTCGTGATGGGCGAGATGTTCTTCCGGGCCGGCGGTCTTGCGAACATCGACCCGGTTATGGAAACCGGGCTTTCGGTCTTCAACCAGGCGCTGAAGTATCTCGAACTTGAACGCACAGGGAATTACGGCGCGGCGATCGTGAAGTACTACGAGCTGCAGGAGGACGATCTGCTGATCATCTTCCACAACATCGGCATCAACGCCGCGACCATCGATGCGGCGCTAGAGGCGAAGCGGGCCGGGGCGAAGATCGTCGCCGTGTCGAGCTCACTGTGGCAGAAGGAGATGCCTCCGGATCACCATATCCGGCACGGTTCGGGGAAGAATCTCTTCGAACTGGCGGATGTCTGCATCGACGACTGCAATCCGGTCGGTGACGCCGTGGTGACGGTTCCGGGCTTCGGCACGCCGATCGCCCCGGTGTCGAACGTGGTGGACTTCGTCATCGCCCACTGGCTCGAAATCGAGTGCGTTCGGCAGTGCGTCGAACGCGGCCTGACGCCGCCGGTCTGGCGCAGCGCGAATGCGCCCGGCGGCGACGAGTTCAACGCCGCAAACCTGAAGAAATACCGCCCGAGAATCAAGAACCTGTGATTGCCGCATCGAATGAAAACGGAATTATGAAAAGGAACAGGATAATGAAACGGTATTGTTTTACTCTGATTGAGTTTCTCATCGTTATTGCGATCATCGCGATTCTCGCCGCCATGCTGCTGCCGGCGCTGAACCAGGCACGCGAACGGGCGCGGTCGACCTCCTGCATCAGCAACCTCAAACAGACGGGAACCGTTTTCGGATGTATCTGGATGATTACAACGGGGTTCTGCTGACCTATTCGTCGAACCCGGACTGCTATTGGAACGAGGCGCTCAACAACCGCAAATCCATCAGAGAGGACCAGAAGAGCTACTTCTGCCCGTCTCTCCGTCCGAGCGGCTCCAACCACGACACGTTTACCACCTACGGCGCGTTCATCGCGGCCGTGGCGCTCCCCGCCGCTTATTCGGCCAACACCGGCGGCGCCTCCGGCACCAACTGGAACCGGGTCGACCGTGAACTCGGCAGCACGCCGTTCATCGGCTGCTGCGCCCGGGCCAACAACAATGCAGGCTTCTACAGCATGCAGATCGCGGCAGGTTCGCCCGGCGGCTTCACCAATGTTCACAACAACCGCGGCAACCTGGCCTATTCCGACGGTCATGCCGGTTCGTCCACCCCGCAGGAGTTTCGTGAAACCATGCGCAAGGTCTGGAAGGATGACGCCAAGGTAATCTATTACCGCGACGCCGCCGACGGTTTTAAGGTCATCAATTAGAGGAAGGAGTTTCGCGGTATGTCGTATTTCCATCGAATCCTGGTCTGTCTGGCGGTCGCCGCCGGGACCGCCGCACTCTCCGCCGGGGAACTGGTCTGGCGTCTCGGAGATACCGCCGGCACGACCCTGGCGCCGGCGGCGGGCAGGACCGGCTTGCGTTTCAGCGCGCCTCCGGTGCTGGAGAAGAACGTCGCGCACCCGGAGTTGTCCGGCGTGCGTTTCTCCCCGGAGCTGCCGGGCGAAGCCGCGGCGGATTCCTCCCCGGAGACCGACCTGACCGATGACTTCGCCCTGGAGGTGACCTGCCGCCCCGATGCGGTCGATCACTACCGGACGATTCTCTGGAAGGGGGACCGGAGCGTGAAACCGGAGCGGATCGCCTATTATCTGTCGATCCATGACGGGAAACTGGAATTCAAATTCAAGGATGCGGCCGGGGAGTGGTGCGTATTCTCCACGTCCGAAGCTGTGATCGCGCCCGGTCTCTGGCACCGTATCGCCGTTCAGGTGAAAAACGGACGTCCGGCATTCTCGGTTGACGGAAGGCTTTTGCCCTCCGGCGACGGTTACGCCGGGCGGGCTCCGCTCAAACGGCTCGAATCGAACCGGGACAAGCTCTATATCGGCCGCGGCCGGGCCGGAGCAATGCCCGCCTACGGTTTCTGCGGCGTGATCGGTTCAGTGCGGCTGACGGCTCCGGCGGCGAAAACGGTGCTCCGGACATCTTCCGGCGACCGGCTCCGGCGGCTCGGCATCCGTGACGATTTCGAACGGGAAAGTGCCCGCCTGCGGCGGTTGGAACCACTGATGAAGGCGGGCCGGATCAGCGGCGATCCGGCCCGCCTGGCCGAAGAGGGCGCGGCGATCGCCGCTCTGCTGGCGAAGGGCGACTTTTCCGCCGCGGCCGCCGCTGTCTCCGGCTGGAAGCGGGAACTGGACCGTTTCGAGGCGGAACGCCGGGAACTCGAGGATCAAGCCGCCTATGCGGAACTTTTCCGCGACGGTTCGCGCGGCGAAGCATTTGCGCTTTTCACCATGCCGACCGGACTGACGTTCCGCCGCGACTCCGGTTTTTACCGGCTGCTGACTCCGGCGGCGCCGGTGGAGCTGAAAGCCGCGCGCGGCGAAACCGAAAGCTTCCAACTGCTGCCGGGCGCCGGCACCGAACCGCTTTCCGTCGGATTGGCATTCAGCGGATTCGCCGCGGCTGACGGCACCCGGCTGGCGGAATCGTCGGTGCATTGGGGGGAGATCCGGGACATCACGGCCGAACGGACCGACCTGGGCAACAGTTTCTCCGGACCGTCTTCCCCGGAGTTCACCGGTTCATGGCCCGATCTGATCATAGAGGAGAACCCGGCGGAAATCAAGGTGCCGGCCGGCAGCGTGACCCCGGTATTTTTCCGGGTCAGCGTACCGCGCGATGCGAAACCCGGACGCTATGAGGGAACGGTCGTCGTTTCCGCTCCTTCCGGGAAAATGGAGCTGCCGGTTTCGCTTCTGGTACGTTCCTTCGAGCTGCCGCGCCGCAATTCGATTCCGGTGGTGTTCTCGTTCTTCCCCGATTTCTACAAGGAGTGGTACGATCGCAAAACGCTGACGGCGGCGGAACGGGAGGCAATCAACCGTTTTCTGGCCGATTACCGGATTCCGCCGAACAACATCTATGCGAACGGACTCTGCCCCGATCTGGAGACCATCGCCGAATTCGATCTCGGCTTTGCCACCGCCGGTTATTTCCTCTACGAAGAACCGTTGAGCGCCGGGGCTCTCGACGAACTGGCCGAAACCTTCCGGCGGCGGCTGAAACCGGTGACGGACAGCGGCCTGCAGGACCGTGTCTACCTCTACTCCTTCGATGAAATCAGCCTGACGGAACCCGGGAGGCGGGAGAAACGCTATGAAGCGGCACGGCAGATCATGCGGCGTTTTGCGAAGGAGTTCCCGTATCTGAAGCGGCTCCAGACCTCGGAGCCGGTTCCGGAGCTGCTGGACTGCTTCAATGTCTGGTGTCCGCAGTTTCCCTATTTCAAGGGCGATAATCCGATGATCGGGAGAGTGCGTGACGGCGGCGGGGAGTTCTGGTGGTACAGCGCCGATGCCCCGTACAAGCCGTACCCGAATTTCTTTCTCGGATATCCGCTGACCGACCTGCGGGTGATCATGAGCATGACCTGGCAGAAAAACGTACGCGGCATCCTCTACTGGTGCGTGAACCGTGAATGGCGGACCAATCTGGATATCCGCGACCGCTGGCCGGCCGACAACCGGGCCTGGAAACCGTCGATCGTCAACATCTTCACCGGCGCGACGGTCTGCCGCAACGGCATGGGCAACCTTGTCTATCCGGGGCCGGAAGGGAAACTCTACGCTTCGCTGCGGCTGGAAAATCTGCGTGACGGCATTGAGGATTACGAGTATTATGCGCTCCTGAAGCGGCGTACTGCCGAACTGCACCGCGTTCGGCCGGATTCCCCGCTGATTGCGGAGGCGGAAGCTGCCTTGCAGGTGCCGGCCGACGTCGCCGTCGATATCGACCAATACTGCCACCGCCCGGAACCGCTGATGCGCCGGCATGACCGCCTCGGCGACCTGATCGAACGAATTCAAACCGCGCTTGCGGCGCAGGGGAGGTGAGTATGCTGCCGATTCTGACTCCCGGCGAGGCTGCCGCCCGTGACGACGGCGAATTCCTGACCGGATTTTACTGGCGCACCGGCTCCGTGCTGCTGCGGGTTGCCGAGGCTGCCGCCCGGAACACCTGCGGCGAACTGTGTTCATTGCGTTTTACCTGGAGCCGGCCGAAACGGTCCGCCTCATCCGAAACGGAGTTCCTTTACGACACGTTCGCCGCGATGCTCGACGGCGCGGAGCTGCTTGCGCAGGCGGAGTGCTCCCGGCTCGTGCTTGAGAAGGTTCCGGGAATGAACCTGCTTTTCGGGCTGGCCGGATTTCCGAACGGCGTGACGGCGGAGTTCGAGCTGAATGAGTGCCTGCCGGACACGATGCCGGACACCTGTTTCCTGAAGGCGAATTTCACGCACGGACACGTGACCAATCAGCCGATCGTCGGCCATTTCAACGAGGAGGGGATGCTCTTCGCCACCGACCGCGAGCTGCGCCGCGAAATACCGGAAAACGTCGAAGGGCCGTTTCCGGATGGTCCGGTCGAGCAGCTGCTTCGGCGTTTCCGCAAAGCCGCCGCGCGCGGTCTGGTTCCGCCCGGCGCATTCGGCGCCGTCCGCCTGAACAAACTGATAAGAGGCGCTTTGAAATGAAGAAGATAAGAATGATGATCGCCGGAACGGCGAATCCGCATGTCCCCTTGTATCTGCGCGGAGCGGGCCGGAATGTCGAAGCGCTGGAGATCGTCGCGGTTTCGGATTTTGACGCCGTCCGTCTCGGGCAGGCGAGCGAAATACTGTCCGGCCGCCCCGGAATCCGCTATTACCATGATTACCGGGCCATGTTCGAAGCGCACCCGGAGGCCGACGCGGTCATGATCGGCAGCGACAACGTCGACCACTTCGAGATGTTCAAAGCCGCCGTGGAGCGCCGTCTGCACATCTATATGATGAAGGTGATCTCAATGGATGAGGACGAGTGCCGACGGATGATCGAGATCGGCCGTTCATACGACCGGGTCGTCCAATGCGAGCTCGAACTGCACTTCTGCCCGCAGTTCGCCTATGCGCGGAAACTGTACCGCTCCGGAGCGCTCGGGGAGCTGAAATCGGTCTACCTGACCAATATTTCGCAAAGTCCCTGCAACTATTTCCCGAACTGGGGAGATCCGCAGCTCTCCTACGGCAAACGCATGCCGCTCCGTCCCGGCGCGGCGGTTTTCCGTGGCGGAGCGATCACCGACCACCCGCACCCGTACGACCTGATCCGCTGGATCACCGGACGCGAGTTCCGGATCGTCAATGCGGTTTCGGCCCGCAATCAGCGCGCCCGCCTTGCGGTCGAGGATCATGCCGCGCTCACCGGCGAACTCGACGGCGGCGTGAAGTATTTCGTGAATCCTTCCTACTCGAATCTCGAAGAGGAGGTCCCGGCGCGCCGGCTGCTCTGGCCGAAGTCGCTCGAGTGCAACCTGAAACTGACCGGCAGTCTCGGATATTTCGCGTGCGACTACTTCGACCGTCATGTCTATATCGTCGGTAAGAATTTCGCGTCTCCGGACCGGCTGATTGCAGACAGTACGCCGGAGTTGCCGGCGCCGGCCGGGGCGTCGCTGATCGGCAGTTTCGCCGCGGCCGTCGCCGGGGAGCGTCCCGGGCCGGAGAGCACGCTCGAAGACAGCTTCGCGGCGGTCCGGGTCATGAATGCCGCCTATGACTCGATTTACCGGAACACGACCATCGAACTCTGATACGCATATGAAAAAAATCTTTCTTATTATCGCATCGGTCCTGATCGCGGCTTCGGCGGTCACCGTATGGACGCGGAAGGAGAGCTCCGATCGCCCGTCGATCGTCTGGACCGCCGGATTGTCGCAGGACCGGGTCGAACAGGTGGAACTCTTTCACCGGTGGCTGGTTGAGAACGGCTATACGGCCGAAGACGGCGGTCCGCTCTTCACGGTCCGGCTCGAGAGCGCCGGCAACCAGAGCGTACTGATTCAGGCGGTCTCCGGCATGGCCGGGGACCTGATCGACCATGTCCCCGTGAAGCGTTTCGCCCCGATGGGAGTGCTTGAGGACATCACGGAGTTCGCCCGCGAAAACGGGCTCGACCCCGGCAGCAACTACGGCGCGGCCCGCGGACTTCTGATGTACAACGGCCGCCAGTATGCCTACCCCTGCAACCTCGCGGCGGTCGCCCTGGTCTGCAACGCGGATCTGTTCCGCCGATACGGCATGGAGCCGCCGCCGGAGGAGTGGACGCCGGAGGAGTTCGAACGCATCGGCCTGGAATTCACCCGGCGGGCCAACGCGGGCAGGGCGAGGCAGGAGGTGTTTTTCGCGGGAGCCATCCCCCGGATGCTTCTGCCGCTCGCCCGCAGCATGGGCGGCGATGTCTTCAATGAGACGCTGACCGCGCCGCGCCTGACGGACGAAGCTTTCGTCAGAGCGCTGAAGCTCTATCTCCGCTGGGTTGCCGAGCTTCACCTGATTCCGGATGCCGCCGAGATCGCCTCCGAAAGCGCCGACGGCAGCAGCGTCAACGGACAGGCCACGCCGCAGCTTGTCGCCGGGCGCTACGGCATGATCGTCTCTGGACGGTATGTGAACATGGACCTGCGCCGCTTCAGGAAGGGGCCGGTCGCATTGAGCTTTTCCCAATTCCCGGAGTACGGCTTCAAAAACCTCATCCTGAGCTCGCGCAATACGGCGATTTACCGGGGGGCGAAGGAGAAGAGATATGCGGAAATCTTTCTGCTTTATCTGGCGGGGAAGGAGTACAACGAACTTATCATCAACGGTTCCGACGGTCTCCCGCCGAATCCGAAATGGGCGGCGGACAATCCGGATTACCACACGCCGCCGGGCCGGGAATACGAAGGCAACCTCCACACCAACGAACTCAGATGGGCCCGCACCATTGCGATACCGGAGAGCTTCAGTCCCTATTATCCGCTGGCGGACAACCGGATCGAGGACGCTTACAACCGGGTGGCGAACAACCTCTGCACGCCGGAGAAGGCGCTGGAGATCGCCGACCGCTCCATCGCCCATTCGATCCGTGAGACGGTGGAGGGAACCCCTTCGCTCCGCGAGCGTTACCGGCGGGCGTGCGAGCTCCAGAAGAAGATCGACGAACGCAAGGCCGCCGGCAGGAAAATACCGGCGGCCTGGATCAGCAACCCGTTTCACCTGAAATATTACGGAGATGCCGGGAAGCTGGAGTAATCGCCGCAGTTCCGGCGCGTTACCGTGTGCCGGTTTTTTTCAGCCCGGCCTCCGGCAGCGCGACTCGGAAGCCGATGTAGATGTAGCCGGGGTAACCGGGATGATTGAACTCCCGCACCGTGTTTTCTGCATCGCTGTTGTAGTAGCCGAACGAGCTGCCGCGGATCGAGCGGTAGGGAGACGCGCCGGTTTCGACGGGATTCCTCCCGGAGCGCGGTCTTTCATCCAGATAAGTATCGGTACACCATTCGGATACGTTCCCGGCAAGGTCCAGTACGCCGTCCCGGCTCGCTCCGGCCGGGAAACTTCCGGCCGGAGTCGTTCCTGAGCCGGCGCCGATGCGCGTATACGGGTCGAGCCCGAGCGGATCGGGCGGCAGGTTCGCATGTTTCCGCGACGGCGGCTCGTCGCCCCACGGGTAGCGGCGGTTCTCTCCGCGCCCGGTGGCGACATATTCCCACTGCGCTTCGCTCGGAAGCCGGAAACCGTCCGCGTCCGGGATCAGCTGCCAGCTCTGTTCGTCGTAGGCGGGCTTCAGGCCCTTCTCCGCCGAAAGCCGGTTGCAGTAGCGGGCGGCGTCGGTCCATGATACGTAGATCACCGGATCGCGGTCCCGCCACGAGAAGCTGTCGCGCCGTTCCCGGTGTTCGGGGAAGAACCGTTCGTATTCGGCGTTGGTCACTTCGCACCGTCCGATTGCGAACGGATCGAGCGCGATCTCCCGCTCTCCGCTCCGGAACGAGCCGCCCGGAATCCGGACCAGCGGCGACGGCGTTTTGCGGTTCGGGGCGAAGTGCTTGAGCGGGATGAGCTGGATCGACGAAATTTCGACATTGCCGCGGTCGTCAAAACCGTCCGGCGTCTTCTCCATGCCGAGCGTGACGGAGCTTGTTCCGGCCGGAATCGTGAACAGGAACGCGGTTGCCCGCTCCTCCTTGCCGGTCGGCGGCAGAAAGAGCGGAAAGTAGCACGGATTGATGCCGTAATCCGTTCCCGGAGTGTCGAAGCGCAGCGTCAGCCGTGCGTCGTCGCCCGGCTCCGGGTTCCGGAAGCTGATCCGGAAGCAGTAGCTGTTTCCGGCGATGCCGTCCGGCAGGCTCCAGCTCTCCGGCGAAGTGCGCGCCGGATGGAAGGCGGTCTGCTCCGGCTTCAGCGTCAGGATCGGTTCGCCTGCCGCTGCGCCGGTGGTCCACTCGCGGAAAATCAGGTGTTGCCCCTGCACGGCGTTGGTCTTCGTCGCTTCCGATACGATGCTCCGCCGGTTCACGAGGTCGAAGACGGTCGTGCCGCGCCGGGTCAGGCGGAATTCCGGCACGCCGGGTTCGAACGGGAGCTCGACGTGCGAGATTCCGCCGGGCAGTTCGAACGCCCGTGCCGTTTTCCCGGTCTTCACCTCCAGCCGGGCAGGGGAGGTCAGAAACGCGCTGACATAGAGATTGTCCCCGACGTCCGTATGGAGCTGGTCGAGCGGGGAACCGTCGAAACGCTGGTCGCCCCAGGCGCTTTGGGATGGAATCCAGACCCGGGTCAGGCTGCGCGGGCGGTTGCGGCTCGTGACGTAAAGCCGATCCTGTCCGATCTCCGGCGCGACGCCGGTTTTGTAGTAGTTCGCAAAATAGCCGGTTACGTCCAGAAACGACTCGTCGCGGTTGAAGTGTTCGCGGTCGAGGCCGGTTTCGGGCGCGGAGTGATTCCAGCGGAACGGCATCAGGTTCGAATCCTCCTGGTAATCGTTCCATGTGATGATTTCGACGAATTCGGGATCGTCGGCGATGATGCCGCGCCACATCGCCTCGTAGCCGGCCATCCCCCGGAAATCGCGCCGGTTCGGGCTGTTGTAGGAGGGGCAGACGCCGGCGAGGCAGAGCTTGCCCGCCAGCAGCGCTTCGCGCCGCGAAACCCGGTTGCCGTCGGTCAGGTCGCCGACCGTGCCGTCGCAGGTGAAGTAGCCGATGCCGTCGAGTTCCGGTTCCATGGCCAGAAGTTTGCGGACCGTTTCGGGGCTGCGCGCCATCGGATGAAACGCAAGCCCGGCCTGCGGCACGACCAGAATCTCCCTGCCTTCTTTCCGGAGGATCGCGGCCGGGTCATGATACTGCGCCGGCAGTCCGGCATAGCCGGAAAGAAACGCCTTGCCGCGGAACCGGAACAGATTCGGATGGTCATAATACCGGCGGTACATGTCCGTCACGTTCCGCTTCGTGTCGCCGGAAATCGCGCTTCCGGCGAAGTCCGGCGACATGAAGCAGCGGAAATCGGTCCCGAGCTTCCGGGCCTGTTCGAAGATGCTGTCGGCGTTCGTGACGTAGCGGGTATCGGCGGCGTTGCCTGCCGCGTCGAACTTCTTCCACTCGCCGCAGTTCAGAGCGAAACCGTCGATGCCGTATCTCTGCGCGAGCTCGATTTCGCGCCCGTAGAAGTCCGGCGTGGAAGAGAAACAGGTCATGTAGTGGGCGAAGACGTGCCGCTCCTCCGCGGCCGCCGCGACGGCGGCTCCGGCCAGGAGGCAGAACCCGGCGATTTGTGCGATCCGGTTCATGGTTACTCCAGGTTGTCCAGTTTGATGACGAGATTGCGGATCACCAGCCGGTCGGAGTCAAAGCCCGGCGAACAGTCGCAGAAGAAAAAGATTTCGTCACCCTTCTGAACCCTGACCTGCCGCAAGTCGAACTTCAGCCCGGTTTTCGGCGGAATCACCTTGTCGAAAAGGGATTGCGTCCGGGTGCCGATTTTGAGTGTGATGCCGTCCTGTCCGCCGTTGTCCGGCAGGATCTCGCCGGAGACGGAGACGGTTCCGGCGACCGGGCTTCTCCAGCCGAGGATCTGCGCCGCCTCGCGCCGCGGTTTGAACAGGGTGTCCCCCTCCGGCGTAAACGCGATCCAGCCGTGCAGATGTCGGAAGCCCGGCGCCGACGACGGCGACAGGTGGGCGAGCACGCCGCCCGTGTACGGAACGTTCGGCAGATTGGAGTTGGTTCGTTCATAATGCCCGTCGTTTCTGATTTCCCCCTGCTTGCCGTGCTTGTAGTAGTAGCGCCAGACCGCCCGGCCGTTGAAATCGCGTTCGGGGTTCGCGCAGGTTTTCGCGTCGAAGATATCCTGCCGCCGCCATTCGTCGCCGGCGCGGTACGGCTTTTCGGCAACGAGCGGATCGGTTTGGTTCCGGTACTCCTCGAGATTCGTGAAGCCGTCGCCGTCCGGATCGGCCTCCGGGTCCGCCGCGGTCATCGTCGTGAAATCTCCGAACCGGCCGAAGTAATACATTTCGAACCAGTTCGGCAGCTCGTCGCCGTCAGCGTCCCCGTATTCGCTGTAATGAAGCGGCGGAACGCCGGGAAAATCCTCCTCCCAATACCGGTCGCAGTCGCTGGAAAAGGCGTACATCGTATTGTCCGGACGGAACGGGCGGTCGGTGATCACTTCGGGCGCAACGACTTCCACGACCTTTTTTCCGTTCCTCGCCACGGTTGCGGCGACGCTTCCGGGCGTGACCGGGAACTGGCGGAAGCTCATGCCGGCCGGCGCGTCGTAGGCGATCCCGCGGCCCGGCAGTTCGACCCGGCCGGGCGCGGTCAGCAACGTTACCACTTCGATGACGCCCGGCGCGAACTCCCGTGCGTGAAACGGGTAGATCTGTGCGTCTTCGTTGAACCGGCGGAAGGAGAGAATGATCCGGTCCCGGTCGACGGCGGGCGGTTTCCCCTGTTTCCACCAGTCGATGAAATAGCGGTTGTACGCGAGTACGGCATAGTTCGTGTTGTAGCCCGGCGCGAGAACCGTGTCTTCGCCGTAATCGTTCCAGGTCACGAACTGAAGCAGCGTCGAGTCGAGGTCGCGGGCGTTCTTCCACATGCGCCGGAGTTTGTTGAAGCCGTCTTCGACGTAAAGCGACTGGTTGCCGCGGTTGTAGTATTGAAACCACATCGGCTGGCTCCACTCGGCTCCCTTCGCCTTGACGGCGCGGCCGGCCTTGAGGATTTCGTCGGTCGGGTAGTAGGCGTCGAAGAAATCCCCGACCGCCGGAAAGTGTTCCGCGGCCCAGGCGCCCGCCTCTTCGACGGAAGCGCCTTTCCCGCTCGGAACGCCCCAGTTGAACGCGCCGATACAGAAGTGAAAGTAGAGCGGCTGCCCGACGAGGCGCTCGACCTCGCGATAGGCGTCGGCGATCTTGCGCCGGTCCTCCGGCGTGTTGATTGCTTTGGCGATGCCCTGCGAGTGATAGCCGAAAATCAGCGGCTTTCCGTTGCGCCGGGCGAGATTCGGGCTGTCGCCGTGCCGTTCGAGCAGATACTTGATCGCGTCGGCATACGCATGCGGCCGGGTGTCGCCGCTGTCTTCCGGGTGCTGCGGCAGGCAGGAGGGGTCGAGGCAGATCGTGATTTTAAAATCGGAGCCGGATTTTTCGGCGGCCCGGAACAGCGCATCCAGCGTGGCTTTTGCTCCGGCGGACCCGGCCCAGGCATCGAGCGAAAAGCCGTCGATACCGCCGCGGATCGCGCGTTTAATATCAAGCTCGGCGCTGGCCTCGGGTGAAAGCCGGGTCTTGTGGGGAACAAGGTCCCAGTTGTAGACGGTTCCGCCGGTGGCCTGCCCGAAGGCCGGGCTGTTATGGTCGAGTTTCAGCTCGCTGCGGTGGTGGGCGGTCGGTCCGGTCCCGGCCGGGTAGCAGCCCATGTAGTGGGCGAAAATCTGTTTCGGCCGTTCGGCTGCAAAGCCGCCGAATGCGGCGCACAAGGCGAAAAGCAGACAAAATGATTGAAGTCTCATGAGTTCGTCCTTTCTTTTAAATGATACCGCCGTCAGAGGCATTTGGCAGGTTCAAGGATCTCGTCGCCGTCACCGTCGATCGCGTCTTTGCGGATCACGGCACAGTGTCCGTCAAAGAAGCCCATGGTGGCGGAAGTGTTGTCGTGCCATGCGCCGATGTGGCTCTTCGGCGTGTAGGCCCAGCCGCCTTCCGCACCGCCCCATGTGTTGTTGCCGAGGTTCGCGCCGACGGTGCAGCTCCAGTAGGAAAGGATGGAGGGTTTTCGGAATTGCGTTATTTTATAGGTGACTTTGGCTCCCCATAAAGTGGTGAGCCGCCGGTTGACCCCGATGGTGTAATCGTTGTTGCTGACCGGGTACGGACAGGAAGGGCAGGTGGTGCCGAACGCCATTTTTCTGTCGGGTTCATTCTGCCTGGATGAGGTTCCCCGGCCGGTGAACCCCAGAAAGCTGAGGCCGTCTGCCAGCAATGTTTCGCGTCCGTCCGGCAGGTGGATGTTTTCCGAGGGAATACTGTCGCCGTAAGCGCTTATGTATTGAAGCGTCGCCGCCATCAGCTGCTTCTTCTCGCTGAGGCAGTTGGTGGTTTTTGCCTTTTCGCGCGCCCGGTGCAGGGCGGGGAGCAGCATCGAAGCGAGGATTGCGATGATCGCAATGACCACCAGGAGTTCGATCAAAGTAAATCGCTTGTTCATTTTTCATCCCTGTTCTGGTTGATGACTGCAATGACTCGGGAGCCTCGGGTAATGGTCAGAGTGCCTCCTTTCGTATGGAAGGTGAAAGTGATATCGTGCGTGAACCGGATGAAGATTCCGTCTTCATTTTCCCTGTACTCCTCGACGAAACTGCCGGCCAGGTCGGGCAGTTCGCGCCGGATGCGCGCGCTCGCTTCGACGTCGTCCAGCGCGTCGCGGAAGTCGCAGCCGAGCCCGCCCGGCGTGTATTCGAATTCGAACCAGTCGTTCCCCAGATTCTCGTAGAGGCCGAAGAGCCCGGTCCGGCTGCTCCAGCAGCTCCGGTAGATGACCAGTCCGTGGACGGCGACGTTGTAGAACGGGACGATCCGCGAAACCAGCCGGTTGAATCCGTCGTCCAGCCGGGAGCGGAACTGCTCCCACCCGGAGCGGCCGAGATTGGCGGCTTCATCGCAGTAGGGCAGCGCATAGGAGGCGCAGTTTTCGGAGGACGAAGCGCCGTAGAGTCTGCGCACATATTCGAGGATGCGGCAGAGCGACAGCGCGAATTCGCGTTCGTCGGCCGGATGCTTCGGGTGGCTGCACCGGAAGAGTCCGGTCGTCTGCGCATCGAGATAGGCGCAGCCGTGGAATCCGAGCGCGTGAATCCGGTCGAGCGTGGCGCCGTAGCGTTCGAGGCAGACGGCCGGACACAGCTTGTACGCTTCCCCGCCTGCCCAGATTCCGGAGATCTGCCGTTC
This sequence comes from Victivallis lenta, assembly GCF_009695545.1. Taxonomy (NCBI): domain Bacteria; kingdom Pseudomonadati; phylum Lentisphaerota; class Lentisphaeria; order Victivallales; family Victivallaceae; genus Victivallis; species Victivallis lenta. The sequence continues at coordinate 49,524 of NZ_VUNS01000029.1, forward strand.
GCCGTATTCATCAGTCGAAAGCATGTCGCAGTCGAGGTCCGGCGATCGCAGGTATGCGTCGGTCACATTGTCGTGCACGACGATCTGGTAGCCCATCGCCGTGGCTTTGGCGATCAGCGCTTTCAACCCTTCTTCGCCTCCGAGACGCGGATCGACGGGAAAGCGAGTCGGATAAGCGCCGTCGTGGCCGTCGATGTTCCAGCCGACCAGCGTTACGATCGCCTTTTCGAGTCCGCGTCCGCGAAGCGCATCGAGAATTTTTCCGGCTTCCGCGAAGGTCGCGTGGACCCGGACCGGAGAGGAGCCGTCCGGCACGGTCGGATATTTGGTCGCCAGGAACAGTTTGATCCGCGCCGCTTCCGCCGCGTAGGCCAGCACCGGGTTGCCGTCCAGCCGCTCGGACAGCGGGATGACGCCGGTCTCTTCGATAAGACAGCTCCGGTACTGCATGGCCAGCTCCGGCCACGGGACACGGGCGGCGCGCATCCGGTAATCGATCCGCATCGGGCCGCTCGAAAGCAGCTCGTCCGGCGCGTGCCGGAGCCGGAAGGTTGTGAAACAGCGGCAGAAGCCGTCTTCGACTTCGGAGTCGCACCAGGCGGAGAAATCCCCCTCGGCGACGATGGCGAGCAGCGAGCCGCGCCGCGTCATGACGCAGAAGGCGTTGAACTGGTTGAACTTCTCCCACTCCGACTGATCCATGTAGAAACGGTTGCGGGTCCGGCAGTCCGTCGTGAGTCTGCCGGGTTCGGCCAGCGCGCCGGTGTAGGCGGGGAGCAGCCATTCGGCCTCCTCGCCGCGCTCCGTCTCGAGCAGCCCCGGCAGCAGGGAAAGTTCCAGCAGCCGGAACGATGCCGAGCGGGTTTCGATGAGCTTGAACGGATCGATCCTGACGGAAAGCCGGTCATCGGAAACGGTGAAATCGAGCGTGGCCGAGAAGCCGAACTCCCGGTTCCGGGCTTCGAGCACGAGCCGCGAGGCGGTCGAAGCCAGTTCCCGGAAGGTGAAATTCCGGACCTCATAAGTCCTCTTTTCCGGCCGCGCGTAAACCTTTCCCCGCAGCAGCTGCTCCGGCCGGCACCGGAACACGCTCCCGGCCGCGCGAAAACGGAACGCCTCCGCATCAAGTTCCAGACACTTCCCCTGATTCCCCACGTTTTGCTCCTTTCCCGAGCCGGTCGCAGACAGCGGCGGCAAATGGCATGAATTTTAATTTATACCGTCTTATATGGTATGTATTAATTATGCCGAATAATTGGGCCGTTGTCAAGAGGCGGACCGAAAAAAAACGAATTTTTTCCGGTTGGATTCGATATTTTCATCGATCGGCCTATATTATTCCGTCATGCGACATGGTCTGAAACGACAGCCCCAGGGTAGTGTCAAAAATTTTATGGAAAAACGGGTGTCAAAATGCTGGAAAAAAAATACTCTTTCCGCCCCTGCCGCGTCATGGAGAAGGCAGGAAAGGCTCGCTGCGATGCCATGTTGTAAATCGGCGAGTCTCCAATAGTTTGCGCTTCGATTCCGATGAGCTGGGCGGTGCCCGTTCTCGTCGAAGCGCTCCCTAGTGACAACTCTTCATTCGGTAGGGTGATTTGTGGTGATAATATATTAATGATAAATTGTTTATCGCAAGAGCAGCACGGCTCGCCCGCGCCAGTTACAATGCGGAAGCATCCGTTTGAAAATGCGGTTCTGTTCGTTTTTCCACGATGTGATCCTTTATGATTCTGCCGGAGGAATCAAGAATCAGAAGTCCTGTCGTCCGGATCGATATTGTCTTTGCAGGGATGTCTTTTGCCGTCTTGCCAAGTTCTTGTTTTATATAGAAATAGGGCTTGTTGTTTTTGTTCTCCGCCAGTGTGCAGAACATTTTCCAATCTTCCTGATCCGCAAACACGGGGGGAGTTGTCTTGTTGTAATTGTCATTCAGCGTCTTAAGCCTGGCCAGATAATCTTTCAGTGCACTGTTGCTGCTTAGATCCGGAGAACGCTTTTCGACTCCTGCAATAATGCCGTTTAGATCCTGCAGATCCAGGACATATTTCATATAGGAGACGGATATCGGTTCAAAAACGATATAATTGTCTCTGTGGAATCCTTCCATTAGCCTGTTGCGGGAACAGCAGCCGCCAGACAAGGCCGCAAGGAGAAACAGGAAAGTGAACAGCGATATTTTGTCGCGCAAATGCAGAAATGTCTGTCTCATCTGATTTATTCCAATAAAAGTTTTCCTTCCTGCGCTGCATTTCTCGGCCGCAGGGTCGAATATGTGGAGGTGCCGCGCATGGGGCACGGCGTCAATCTCCCGCTCTCGGTTTCTCTGAAGCGTCTGGAGTTCATCGCCGGGCTGCTCTGACGGAAGGCTTCAGCGCGGCATCGGACGATTGTCGGCGAGGATTTCCGGCTTGCGGACCATGCTGTCGGCTTCGGTGATCTCCCGGATGACGCGGCACGGGTTGCCGGCTGCGAACGAAAGGGGAGGAATGTCGCGGGTGACCACGCTTCCGGCCCCGATCACGCAGCCGTCGCCGATCGTGACGCCGGGACAGACCACGACATTCGCGCCGAACCAGCAGTCGTTGCCGATTCGAACCGGTTTCGCATAGCAGAAGTGCTTCGGAACACCGTTGCCGTCGAGCATGAAGCGGCGTTCCTCCGGCAGCATCGGGTGGACCGGCGTCACGATCGTCAGGTTCGGCCCGAAGTTGTTGTCGTCGCCGATGACGACGGGGGCGTCGTCCTGAATCGTCAAGTTGTAATTGAAGAAGCAGCGCCTGCCGATCTTCGTGTGGCGGCCGTAATGAAAAAAGACCGGCCCCTGCAGAAAGCTGCCTTCCCCGAATTCGGCGAGCATCTGCCGGATCAGCTCCGCGCGGATTTCGGTTTCGTCTTCGCCGGTCGCACTGTATTGCGCGCTCAGCTTATGGGAGCGCAGTTTGATCGCCTTCAGCTCCGGGTCGCCGGGGTTGAAAAGGACGCCGCTGAAAATCTTTTCTTCTTCTCGCATGGTTGTCACCCTGTCACGTGGATTGCCGGATCAACGGATTTGCCGGTTCGCAATGCCGTTCAACTCCTTTAATATATCACGCCGGGACGGAAGTCCAAACTCCGCGACGGGCTCCGGCGACACTTTTCTCCGCTCTTTTTCGCCGCCGGCGCCGGCCGGAATGGGGTCAGAGGGCGATCAGCCCGCCTTGAAGAAATGCTTTTGAGAAGCTGTAGACGGTTTTGAACTCGGCGCGTCCGCCGGAGCTTACGCTGCCGTCGCAGAAGAGCAGATTCGCGCGGCCCGAGTGAACAAGGTTCGGAAAGTAGCTGGAACTCCTGCGGTTCATGGCGAACTGCTGGACTTCCGAATCCGTGTTGCGGACTTCGGAGAGGATCGGTATCCGGAAGCTGTCGCTCCGGCCGTCGAGACCGGCGAGCCTGCGCTCCTCCGCCGGAATGCGGGGATAGCGCAGGCAGACATGTTCGTGGTCGAATTGAGTTCCGGTCATCGCTCCCCGGAGATCGTCCGGGCAGTTGTTGGCGGCGTAGACCGATTGCATGAAACTGGTGTCGTATTCGCTGCTGCCGAGCGGTACATACGGCGTCGAGGGGCAGCGGTAGGGGGCGAGCCGGGCGAAGGAGCCTTCGCGGTCCGCCAGAGAGAATTTGATCAGGTATTTCACCCAGCGGGACTCCTCGCCGGATGCGGGCCGCCAGCGCAGCAGCAGATTGTCGTTGAAATCCGCGAGATAGAGCGCGAAGGCGGCTCCGCACTGTTTGAGGTTGCTGACGCACCGGGTGGCTTTCGCCCTTTCCCGCGCCTGGTTCAGGGCAGGCAGCAGCATGGCGGCGAGAATTGCGATGATCGCAATCACAACCAGAAGTTCGATCAGGGTGAATTTTCCGTTTTTCCGACAGTTGCAGCGTTTCATAGTAGTTCTCCCATGTTCCCCGAAAAGTTGCCCCCCTTCGGCCACGGGCCTCGGGTCTTTTGGGCCGAATGCCCAAAAGCTTCGGGTACTTTTCGGGGGCCCCGCTCTCCGGTGTTCCGTGCGGCTCCGCCGTACTCACACCTTCGAGAAAGGCATTGTTGATATTTTTCCGAAAAGTTGCCCCCCTTCCTCCTTCGCCGAGGCTGCGGAGGACAAGTCGGGCCTGTCATCCACAGCGCTTGCGCGACGGATGATACTTTTCGGTGGCCCCGCTCTCTGAAGAGAAAGGCATTGTTAATATTTCGATGGCATGAATATACCATCTCCTTGTCAGCCGTTATTGTTCGGATTCCGCGGCTTCTCCGGTGACCGCCAGCAGGACGGCCGTACCGTTCCGGGCTGCGAATTCCAGGCTGATCCGGTCGATCATCCTGTACTCCTTCTGAAAGTCGGCAACGACGCCGGGAGTTTCGTCCCGGGCGGCATTCTCCCAGACCGAGAGGTATGCGCCGTCCCGGCCGCCGTTGCGGACCGGCCTGCCGTTCGGCAGTTCGCCCGGATTCCGCCGTCCGGCGAGCTCGAGACCGGAACGGGCTTCGAAGACGGCGCTTGAGCCGTCCGCGTAGTGAATGCGATAGCGCAGCAGCACTTCTCCCGGCGTGCCGTTTTCTTCTGCGGCATGCAGAAAGTAGAGCCGTTTCCAGCGTCCTCCGGCAGCGATTTCCGCCCGTTTCGGAAGACCGGCGGCATTCCCTGCGGCGCCGACTCCGACCGCGCCGGGTGCCAGCCGCATGGGAACTCCGTGCAGGACCCTGTCTCCGGCGGCGAAGCCGGAAGCCGTGTCGCCGCTGCCGGAAAGCGGGATCGGGGTCGTTTCCCCGCAGACGAATTCCTTTCGTCCGGAGCTGCTTCCGGCGGCGAAGCGCAGTTCCCGTTCGGTGCTGCACAGCTTCATTTCCGGCGTCGGCGCAATCGGGCCGGCCGGACGGATGGACGTTTCCCGGTGCGGCGGCCGCCAGCCGGGATAATGCAGTTCGATGCGGCTCCCGCCGGGGCCGAGCCGGAGCGAAAGCCGTTTTCCGGCGGCATCATGGCGGATGGCGCCCGCGTCCGGCGTCTTACCGTTCACCGTGATGCCGGCGGGTTCGACTGCGCTGAAGAGTTCGAGCGTGAACGGTTCCGGGGATTCGAGCTCGATTGCCGCCGTTCCCGTCGCAAAGCGGAACCAGGCATCGCGGAACGCCGCCCGGCCCCAGCCGGAGATGCGCAGCGGCGCGTCGCGTCCGGACAGGATGGCGCACCCGTCCAGCGAAAGCCCGACGATGGTGGAGCGGCCGGCGACATTGCGTGTCCAGACCGAAAATTCGTTGTCATCGAAAAGTCCGGCGCGGAACAGTTTTTCAAGTTCGCCGGTCGGTTCGCCGAGCGCGTCGCGCAGCAGGAGTTGCCGGTAAAACGCGGTCGGACCGTTCTGTCCCTCCTTTTTACCGGGCCGGACGTACCTCCAGTCGGCCCACTGCGGATACGCCTCCTCCATCCGTGCGAGAAAAACGCGCAGCGCCCCCGGGCAGAACTCCCGGTACATCCGCAGCAGGGCGGGAGAGTGGATCATGCCGACGATACCGCTTGCCGAAAGCTGGGAATCGTCCCATCGCGTGGCATTGACGTGACTCGAATCGAAGTAACCGAGTTCGGGAAGCTGGGTCTTCCACTCCCAGTCGTTGTTATGGGCCATGTCCCATTCGCGTTTCAGCAGTGCGCCGCAGAGCGGCACGGCCTGCCTGGCGGCGATGCAGAGCGCAAGCGCCTCGGTCCGGCGGTCGCCGACTCCCCGGGCGAGCTTCGCGGCGGCTTCGGACGCAAGCCATGAATCGGGCGCCATGTCGATTACGTGCGTGAGCGAACGGTCGGTCGTGCCGACCGCCATCGAGGCCCATTCGGCCCGGCGGGGTATGGAGCCGTACAGGTCGATGATCTGCGGCCAGTGCTTCCGGATCAGTTTCCAGTCGCCGGAGATGGCGGCGTAGCGCTGGACCGGCATCAGATGGAAGCCAGCCAGGTCGGTGATATCGTGATAGTTCAGCTGCGCGCCGTGTTTCGACCGCCAGCCGTAAGCGAGGTAGCTTCTGCCTGTGAACGGCTCGGTCCGGTCGCCGTGGCGGTGGGTGTGGTGCGCCATGCGCAGCCGGGCCGGTTCGTCGCGGACTTCCGTACAATAACGGTCGAGGACGCTTTTCATATTGCGCAGGATGATCTGTTTCTCATCCGGCGCAAAGAGGCAGAAGCCGTTGAAATACCAGGTCCAGAAGTTGTTGATATAATGTCCCGGTGAAAAGTGGAACAGGGCGTTCGGAAGACTCAGCAGCCAGCGGCGGCTTTTCTTCTGCTGTTCCCCGTAACGTTCGGTCCGGACGAACAGTTCATCGCTGAGGTCCGGAAGCGGCAGCGTATATTCCGCCCGGCTGCCGGGTACGGCGCGCCACGGACCGTATATGGTGTCGAAGCCGGACTCCTCCGCGTTTTCCGGCAGCCGGGCCGGATATCCTTTCGATGCGGCCATGGCCAGCGCCGGGGGGAGGGGAGCGTATTCCGCGCCGCCGTAATTCCAGTCGTTCTTCACGGCCCGGTAACCGAAGCGGTTTTCGATCCGCACCGTTCCGGCCTCGCGGTCAACCGCAAAGAACTCCGTGCAGCTCCACGGGCAGGCGGTCATGACCGCGTTGAGGCGGCGGCACTGCCCGGTGACTTCGGGAGGCGGCGCCGACCACTCCTTCGACCAGTCGGGCGGCAGCGGCCGCGCTCCGTAAAGATTGGCGATCCCGATCGTGCCCGCCCGCTCCGGAAAGGAGAAGCGCAGGGCATCTCCGGCTGCCGTCACGGATTCCGGCCGGTGCTGCAGCGTCAGCAGCCACGGAGCGGCCGGAAGGCCGTTGTCGCAGAGCAGCAACAGCCAGTTTTCCGCCATGTTGCGCCACTGGAATTCCGCAAGCTCCTCCGGCGTCAGGAGTTTCGCCCCGTCACGGCAGGGAATGAGGATACGGGTAGGCAGGCAGTCGCGCCCGGCGTTCACCGCGAGCCGGATGGATCTGGTTCCGGCGGTCAGCTGTATGCCGGGAGCGAGCCGGCTGACCGCGATCATCCAGTCGGCCGGCTTGCCGTCCGCCGTTCGGCATGGATAGTTCCAATTGCTTGAAGTCCAGCTTGTTTCAAGCTCTTCCGGATCGTTTTTCAGGAACGCGGCGCCTTCCGGACGGATCGACAGCCCGGTTTTCGTGCCGTCGCGGTTGACGAAGAATCCCCGGACGAGCCGTTCGCGGTCGACGGAGAACGCCAGACTCTCGCGTGTCCGGAACTGCCAGCCGAAAAGGCCGGTACTGTATGCGTCGATGCCGCGCTGCCATGCGGGACCGCCGTTTTCGGGCGAAAGCAGGCGGTTCCAGAGAGCGGTCCTGTTCCGGTCCGCCGCGTCGAGGGAGGTGCGGGCCGCGTCGAATTCCCCCCGCGAAAGCAGAAGCCCGATCCGCTCGAGTGCGGCCCGGAAACGTGCGGTTTCTTCTTTCTGAACGGCTTTTTCGTTCCGGCGGACGATGCTGCTTTCAAGCATGTGCGCCTCGTCGAAAAGCTCCTTCAGACGCCGTCCGAACCGCAGGACGGAGTGCTGTCGGACGAACTCACGGTCCAGCTCCATGGCGGCTTCGTACTGCCCGGGCCCGGCGCCGGAGTCGAGCGTTCCGCGGAGTGCGTGCAGCTTCTTTTGCCCGGCATCGGCTCCTTTCGGAACGATTCCATACGGCTTGAATGATTGAAGGAGCTCCTGCATATCGGCGATCTTCTCATCGGCGACGAGGCGGATGTTCCGCACGGCACCGGCGTCGGAAAAACGGACCCGCAAGTAATCCAGCTCGACCGACGCCCACCCTTCGGCGCCGCCGGTATTGACCAGAGGATAGAGATAAAGATAGAATCCCCTGCTGTTTTCCGGGTGCCGGAATTTGGAGAAATCGATCCGGATGATATGGAATGCTCCGTCTGCTTCGAGCGGAAGCTGCTGTTCGCTCCCGCCGCCCCTGTGATGGCGCAGCCGCACCCGGAAACCGATTCCGGTCCCGGCGATTTCCGGCGAAACCCGCGCGCGCAACCGGATTTCAAGTACTCCGAGGTCGCGGCTGTCATAGGGGGCGAACATCTCGTAGCTGGAACGCAGATACGGCTCCCCGCCGCCGTCCTTTTTCCAGTTTGCGGCGAGTTTTAAAGTTCCCTCCGGCAGCACTTTCATGCTGTCGAAGCCGTTCAGCTCCAGCCCCTGTTCTTTTACGCCGAACGCGGGGTCGAATTCCCAGGCGATTTCCGGTGCGGGGGAGTTCCCCGCCAGCCGGAACGCGGCTGTCAGCAGCAGCAACAGAATCGAATGCTTCATCGTCAACCTCTCTGCCGGAAGTGGATCGTCAGGGCGTCGAGCGGCGGGAGCTCCGCACGAAATCCGCCCGGCTCGAATTCCCTGCCGCCGATCCGGCACGGTTCGGTGGAGCGAAGCTCGACTTGCCGCGGTTCCGGGCGGAAGTTCACGAGGAACTGTATACGTTCGCCGTCCGGCGCGGACCAGCATGATTCCGGCAGCGGCGGCAGTTCCGTGAAGGCTTTTCCGCCCCCGGCATGCTGTCGCCGGGGCCGCAGCGGAAGACGGTAGGCCGGGAGCCCGGCAACCCGAACCGGAGACTTTTCCATTTCCCCGTGCAGCAGGAACTTCCGGTATTTCCTGCGCAGCCTGTTCAGGTTGCGGATCAGGGTGATCGCCGTTTCGTTGTCCGGCGGCGGCTCGGACCAGTCGTCCGCGGCGCCCCATGCGATCGAACCGTCCGCCCGCAGCGTCACCGCCAGCAGTTCTCCCGCGCAGAATCCCTCCGCAAGCCGGTAGAGCAGGTTGTCCGGGCAGGCCGGGCAGTCGACATTCTGCCAGACGGTGCATTGATTCCCCAGGAAGCTGCCGGCATACCGGTGATAGACGAACGAGTAGGCCGGAACCGGCCGCCCGTAGACGACCTGGCAGATGCGGCGGGAGTCGTTGAGAGGCAGTCCCGCGAGGTAGGGCATCGAGGCGGAGCTCTCCGTGCCGAGAATCATGCGGCTGCCGGTCCGGCGGATCTGCTCATTCATGTCGTCGATCAGCCGCGTCATCGCTTCGGTCTGCCAGCGCCCCGGAACCGGCGGGTGGCGGTGTTCCTTCGAGTAGCACGGATAACATATTCCGCCGAAATTCTGGTCGAAGAACTGCAGATAGTCGATTCCGGCCTCCGCGATCCGGCGAACCTGGTCGAGCATGATTTCGCGGCCGAACTCTTCGGTGATGCAGAGCTGGGTACCTTCCCGGATGCCGTTCATCGTCCAGAGCGTTTTCCCGTCCGGGCCGCAGGCCATGCGACGGTTCAATCCGTCGCGTTCGAACTCGTCGCGGCAGGTGTAGCCGTTCATGAGGCTCCGCACCGTGAAAGCCGTTCCGGAACAGTAGAGCCCGATGCGGTTTCCCGACTCGTGCAGCAGATCCCGCAGCCGGAAGAGCGACTCCGTCCCTCCCGCCGGCGGCCAGCACCAGGGCGGCAGCCACGGGCCGTGCCGGTCCCAGCGCATCAGCAGCGCGAGCACCGGCGAGCCGAACGCCTCCGACAGCTCCCTGAGGCGGGGAAACGCGTTTTCACAGCGGGAATACGCGTTTTCCCCTGCAAAGCTTTCCCCGCGTCCGCGGATGCTCAGAATGACGGCGACGGGAGATTCGTCGAGCCACTCCGGCTTCGGCGGAATGCTTTTCAGCGACGGGTCGCGTCTCACCTGATCGCGGCAGATCGCGGCCGCATCCGTCCAATCCCCTTCGAAGGGACGAAGCACGATATCGTAGTCGGGAGCATAGCGCTCCGGCGGGCCGTCCTGCCCGCAGTATTGTTCGATCCGCAGCCGGATGCGCGTTCCGTCGCCGTCATCGGCCCCGAACTCAAGCGTTTTGGTGCCGTGGCGAAAATCCTCCGCGCCGAACCAGATGCCGCCATCCGGCGAATACGAAGCCATGTACTGCATCTGGCACGGCCCCGGGTAACAGCCGCCCACCGCCATGCCGGGAGCCGAAAGCCGTTGAAAATACCGGCTGCCCTTTTCCGGCTGGTCGACGAGACATCCGTCGTGCCTGGGCCAGAAGAGCTCGTTCGATTCGGGAACGACGATGACGGGAGCATCCACGAGCTCGAGCCGGAGCGCCTCCGGCACGCCGGTCACTTCCGGCCGGAACCGGAACGCCCGGTCGCGGAAACTGATGTCGAGTTTCACCGTCGTTCCCGGCGCGCCGGCGCAGCCGGTCCAGCGGCAGACGGCCGCGTTTTTCAGTTCCTGAAGCTCGAAATTCGCAAAATGGCCGGAATCGAGCGGCCGATAGCCTCCTTCCGCATCGACGAACCGGAGCGAGAAGGCCAGCCGGGCCGGCAGCAGGAGTTCTTTCCCGCGCCGGCGCATTGCCGCGATCGAACCGTCCCGGCGTGACAGATGGAGCTCGGAATCATCGCCGAAAATCTTGAACACTTCCATATTTTCCCTTCTTTCGTTCTTTTCGCATTGCCGTGATCGTCCTGTTTATAATTATGGCGAAAGCCGCAATGGAAAACAAGAGGCCGGAGCTCCGGTTTCCGCAAACCGCCGCAAGCGGGATTGCATTTCTGCGGAACGATCGTATATTACCGGAAGAGGAAACACGACGGGAGGATGACGGTTTTGCAGCGGACATTCCTGAAAGACCTGGCGGAAGCCGCCGGCGTATCGGTTTCGCAGGCGTCCCGGGCGCTGAACGGCAAGGCCGAAGTCGCGCCGGAAGTGCGGCAGCGGATTCACGAACTGGCCCGGAAGATGAATTACCGGAATCTGTCGCACCAGCATACCGTCACGCTGGCCGTTCTGATCAGCTGGATGGATCATTTCACTGCAAGCTTGTTCAATGCACTGAGCCGGGAGGCGGAGCGGAACGGAATCCGTCTCGCCGTGATTTCGCCGCAGCATCTTTCGATGCTCGACGAATGGCTTTTCGACGGGGTGATTCTGATTTCCGGCCGCATCCTGATTCCGGACTGGCATGAACGGTGCCGGCTGCCGCTGGTCGCCGTGAACAGCCGGGGAAACCTGCTCGACCGGATTCCCGGCGTCTTTTCCGACGGCGGCTTCTCGCAGGCGATGGAGTACCTGATCAGCCGGGGACACCGCCGGATTGCGGTCGTCAACCCCGGAGCGGACATTCCGACCCGGGATGGGAAGAGAGGCGAAAAGGCGTTCCGGAGCGTCGCCGGAAAGTGGGGGCTCGAAGACGAGGCGCGTTATCTCTTCTACCGGGACTGGGCGGATCTCGAAGCGCGGCTTTGCCGGCTGCTCGACGAACACTATACCGCATTCCTCGATGTATCGTGCGACAACGGGCCGAGACTGCTTGACTTTTTACGGGACAGGGGCAAACAGGTTCCGGCTGATGTTTCGCTGATCACCTATGACAATCGGGAGGTCTCCGCATACCTGGAGCCCCCTCTGACCACGCTGGCCTACGATTTCCCGGAAATGGCGCGCAGCGCGATCGAACTTATGCGGCGGCGGCTCAAAGACGGTTCCGGGCTGAATTCGGTCCGGCTCCTGACGAAGCTGACGGTTCGCGGTTCGACCGGTCCGGCGCCGAGCCGGTGATTCCGGGCGCCTTGCTCCGGAATTCACCGCGGCAATCGGCGGGAAATCAATCTCAAGCTTGTATTTTTTTAGTTGAAATTGATGTTTTCATGTAATTTCAGTTCAGGCTCCCGCAGAGAATGGGGCGTCCGGTTGTATTCGGGGCGTTTTTTTGCGGCTGAATGCTCTTTTTTTGTATTTGCAGTATTTTCTTAAAAAATCGCAAAATATTCGATATTGGATTTGCATTCCTGAAATTATGTGTTAAATGTTATAATCAATAATATTGATCTCAATTATTGATTCAGGAATGTCT
>NZ_VUNS01000030.1 GCF_009695545.1 Victivallis lenta
TTCGCTTTTTAGGACAGCTGATTTACAACAAAGGGGGGCTACTTTTGAGAATTGGTGTGAAATAGATGAAAATGAGGGGGCGTAATCAGAAAATTACGCCATTTTGAAAATTGTTAGGACAGGTGTGGTGAAAAGTGAAAATCGTATCCCTTGTGTCCATGACGTTTGCAGCCGTGCTTCTCCTGACCGGATGCGGTCACAACGCCATTCAGTATGGGGACGGCATCGGCTTTGACGTCGGAATCAATCCCAACAACTACATGCTGTCCTTGAACCTGCGGTATGGCAAAATCCTTTCCGCCGTTGTCCGTGACAATGTCGAATTGGAGCTTTCCGGCAAAGCCGATGCCAATGGGATGAGTGGAGACCCAAACACCGCCGGGGCAAGTTCCGATGGCAATCTCAAGATCCAAATCGGCCGTCAGATCAACGGTGCAACTGTCGATCTGGTGAAGGCCGGAGCCGATTCCGAAAAAATCATAGAAAACCTGAAATAGCTTCAAACACTCTGAAAGGAAACCTCATCATGACGAAAAAACAGAAAATCACTGCTGTCCTCGCTCTTGCATTCGCCTTCAGTCTCAGCATGGCGGTCATGTGCGGATGCTCCTGTTTCACTCAGGAGCAGGTCGCCGAAATCCACAAAACGGTCGGGACCATTCTGGATATCGCCTACACCTCCGGCGGCGCTGTTCTTGTCGAACAGAAGATCGACCAGCTCGTCGCCGACGGCAAGATCACACCTCAACAGGGAGAAATGCTCAAGGAAGCCTCCCGGCGTTCTTACGAGGCTCTGCAGGCAAAACTTGCGGAGCTTTCAGTCAAAGACGTGGCCGTCGAAGTTTCCGAGTAAAAATGAAGCCCGGCTGGGAGCTAGCTTTCCGGCCGGGCTTTTCGTTTCAGCAGAAATGGACAATACCCCACGCCGTTATTCGCGCACAAAAGCCTCTGTGGCGGCGAACAGTTTTTCTGACGATCAGGGGCATGCGACCCGGTCCCGCATTTGCGCAACATGCCCCGTAACTTTGCGAACAAAGGCGAATTTATGAGCGGGTCGATGCGAACAATGCCCCAATATTTTTTTTGCATAATTTCCCCGGATATCGCTCTGCCATACTTGCATAACTCTTTTTCCATGCTGTCAGGTGAAACTGTCATCACCCCCCGGCAGCATCACTTGTTTTTATTGCAAATGCAAATGCTTCAAAATCAACGAGATAACCCCATATTTATTATCGCTGTTTCTTTCACAAACTACTGGCTATCAACGAATACCATGGCATTGTATACACTGTGGGCGGGGCGGTAAGGACACCGCACCGACAGAAGACAACCGAAAGGGAACAGAAATGAACAACAGACTCGAAACCGCAGTCAAGGCCAATGCCGCCGAGGCGCGCCTGACGAAACAGAAGGTTCTGAAAGAACTGAAGCAACAGATGGAGGGACTGATTCAGCAGATCGAAAATGACAACCTGTGGATCAGCGACCTGAAAGAGCTCCACAATCAGGTCGCCGAGGCAGTCGCCCAGGTCACCGCCGCCGATGAAAAAATCAAAACGGAAGAACTTTTCAAGGCGTTCCAATAATCAACGTGAGGCGGTCGAAAGGCCGCCCCAAAAAACAAGGTGATGCAAAATGACTCCCGAAGAAAAACAGTCCGGAATTCCCTGTGTTCTGATTGGAACCGATGGAAACATCTATACGCTCTTAGGGCGCGCCCGGCAAGCTCTGAGAAGAGGCGGTCGACCGGATCTGGTCGAACCAATGACCAAAGAGGTTCTTGCAAGCAAATCCTACGAGGAGGCCATTGGACATATTTGCGAATATGTCGAGGCTGAATAAAGGAATTCTGCGAAAGCCGCCCGCACACGGAGCGGCTTTTTTCGCATAGTTTGCCCCTTGTCGCGCCGATCAGGTTAAGTATGCCTCCAGCGGGGTTCGGGGCCGACCGCATAATCGCAACACGAGCCGTTTCCGGCCAAACAACGGCGTTTTACATATCCGAATCCGGAGAGCTCTGCCCCTATATTTTTTCCTCAGATTTCCGGATTATTATCTCGATTTTCACTTGCTTTGCCCCTTATCCATGCTGCCGGGCAAGAGCAGCATCCTTTGTTTTTATAGCAAATGCAAATGCCTCAAAATCAGCGAAATAAACCCATATTTATTATCGATATTTCAGCGCAACTCATTGGCTATCAACAAAATCCATGGCATTGTATGCATTGTGAACGGGAGCGACGACGACACCGCCAGAAAAACAAAAAAGCCAACAACGGAGGCCAAAATGATTCTCACCATGAAAGCAGAACGGGAAGGATACGCCCCGGACCAAATCGCCAGAACCATGACCGTAGGAGAGCTGATTGAGTTCCTCAACAATTTCGACGAGGATGAAAAGATCTACCTCAGCCATGACAACGGCTACACCTACGGCGGAATTACCGCCTACCGGTTCGAAGAAATCGATGAGGAAGCTGAAAAAGAATAACCAACAACCCACCCGAGCGGTCGAAAGGCCGCTCGGAACCAACGGAGAAAAAAATGAAAATCTGCGAAATTTGCAAAAAAACAATTTCCGAAGACGAGGTGTTCGGGGTCGACAAACACGAAAGCGTCTGCTTCGAATGCGCCGAGGCAGAGGCTTTGAAAGCGAAAGAGGAAAAGCGCGAAATTCAAATCACGCATGGAGAATTCGCGGAAGCCTGGAGCCTCTGCCAATGGTGCGACAGCCTTTTCCCGGAAAGCGAACTTCAGGAGGAGCGCGACCTCGGATACCTCTGCGGACACTGCATTTCCGCCATCAGTTCCCGGGGCGAGGAAGTATGGCTGAAAAATTAACCGGGATCTTCCGAAAGCCGCCCGCGCACAGGGCGGCTTTCTTCGCATAGTTTGCCCCTTGTCGCGCCGGTCAGGTTAAGTATGCCTCCAGCGGGGTTCGGGGCCGACCGCATAATCGCAACATGAGCCGTTTCCGGCCAAACAACGGCGTTTTTCATGTCCGAGTCCGGAGAGCTCTGCCCTTATATTTTTTACGCAGATTTCCGGATTGTTATCTCGATTTTCACTTGCATTGAACCTTATCCATGCTGCCGAGGAAAAAAGCCCTTATCCCCGGCAGCATTCATTGTTTTTTATGCAAATGCAAATGCTTCAAAATCAATGAAATAAACCCATATTTATTATCGCTGTTTCTTTCGCAAATTACTGGCTATCAACGTATTTCATGGCATTGTATGCACTGTAGACGGGGGCGATGGGAACACCGCCCGAAACCCGGAACCGGTCAACAGGCAAAACAACGGAGGCCAAAATGACCAACACGATTCAGACGGCGAAGGAACTTACCTTCGGGACGGAACTCGAGTACACGAACATCAGCCGCGAACGGGCGGTGAAAGCGATCCACAGCGTGGTCGGCGGAACGATCCGCTACACCGGAGGCGGATACGACGAATGGACGGTGGTCGCACCGGACGGACGCCACTGGAAAGCGGTCAGCGACGGAAGCCTCGGAAGCCGTTCCACAAGCGCCGAGGTGGTGACCCCGATCCTCAAATGGGACGACATGGACACCCTTCAGGCGGTGGTTCGCGAGCTCCGCAAAGCCGGAGCGAAAACTCCGGAATGCACCAGCCAGCACGTCCACATCGGAGTCCGCGATTTCAACGCCCGGCAGATCGCGAACTTCGCGCGGATTTTCTACAAGCAGGAAGAGCTTCTCCTCAAGGCGGCCGGAACGCTTCAGCGGCGAATCGACAGCTACACACGGCGCACCGACCGCGAATTCATCGCCCGGCTGGAAAAAGCCAAGCCCACCACGCGGGAGGAGCTCAACAAGGCATGGTTCGGATATTCAAATCCGAATCCCGCTCACTACGATTCCATGCGCTACCATGCGATCAACCTGAACAACGTATGGCGGACCGGGACGGTCGAGGTACGCGCGTTTAATGGGACTACCCATGCCGGAGAGGTCAAAAGTCACATTGTCCTCTGCCTCGCCATCGCCGCCCTCGCCAAAAACGCAAAGTGCGCGAGCACGAAAAACCAGCGTCCCTTCTGCGCCGAAAGCGCGAAGTACGACATGCGGGTTTTCCTCCTCCGCCTCGGACTGATCGGCGAGGAATTCAAAAACGTCCGTATGCACCTCCTCAAGCACCTGCCGGGGAACACGGCATGGAAGCACGGCAGACCGGAAGGACGGTAAAGCAAAACACGGACCGGGGAAACCCGGTCCGATAAAAAGGTAGCATAGCTTGCAGAAGATGCAAGCGGTTCTTTGAAAATAAAAACGGAATAATTTCCGAGATTTCCGCACAGCTTGACTTGACTCGTTATGCAAGTCGGAAATCGGAAAGAAAGCAGAATTATAACTGCGGTTTTGACCGGAGCATGACTTGACTTGTTATGCAAGTCTCCGTTGAGGTCAAATCCGGCAAAATCGCAATTATTTTTTGACCCCTCGGCACCCGGAGTCCATAAAAAAATATGCCACGTGTCGCAAAGTTTGGGGGCAACGTTCGATTTTAAGAGTCGACCCGAACCCCGCTGGAGGCAATAAAAACTGACTCGCGCCACAAAGCCGCAACTTCGCGAATGTCGGCGCACAAAAAAGGAGGGCAAACTATGAAAATCCGCATTTACGAAACAGACTTCGAAGGCAATCCCGTCGAATGCACCGGTGACTTTTTTTCCGGAGCAACGGCTCTGGATATTGTCAATGCGATGAAAATGAACCCGTTTCAGGCAAGCCGGACTCCGCTGGAGTTCATGCGATGGATGCTTGCAAGTATCGGGCAGGAAAAGTTCGCCCTTCCTGACGATGAGGGAAAAGCTGCGCTTCTGTTTCTCCAGCGTCTTACAACCCTGGGATACGCCACATTTGTAATTGACGCGGATGAGGTTGATCTTGAGCATCCCATTCCGCCGATGCAGGGAAATCCGAAAAAGCAAGTATTACCAGCAAGATAATCCGTTAATATATATCTGATTATTAAGCTGTTGCGACTGGCTATAACGGCAATCCATGGCATTGTATGCCACACGAACGGAGCATGGGGCTTCGGTCGGAAATCGGAGAGTTTTTTATGAGAGCAATTTTCATCAACGCCGTCGACCAAAAGGTCGAAGAAATCCAAATCGAAAACGAGCTTCACGCATTTTATGAGCGCATCGGATGCGACATGATCCAGTGCATCGATGTCGGGGAGAGTCACCTGCTGGTCTGTGACGAGGAAGGCCGCCTCCGGAACTGGAAGGTCGGATTCCGGTGGCCCGGATCCGAAGGAATCGCCGGGAATGCTCTGCTGGTCTGTGTGGACAAGAACGACGACTTCACCGATGCAAAAGCTCCAAGAATTCTGATCGAACGGAACATCAAATTCCTCGACCTGGAAAAGACGCCGCTCCCGCCGCCCGCCTTCGGATGCGCTTTTATCCCGGATTTAACTCCGGAAAGCATTGAGGCGGCAAGGGCGGAAGCCATGCACGATCTCTTACGCAAACGCGGGTGCTGAGCATCGGAAAGCCGGGGGCTTCCGCTCCCGGCGGTTTTCACTGGAAAATATCACTTTCTTTCGGGAAAAAATCGTAGAATGAACTGGATATTCCGAAAAGCCATGCAAATATACGCTCATGGAAAAAATCGCAGGAAAGGAACTGAAATGAAGGGGTTATACGCATATTTCGCATACGGAAGCAACCTGCTGCCGGAGAGGTTGTTTCAGCGTTGCCCGACGGCGGTTCCATATGCTCCGGCGATTCTGCCGAACTACCGTCTGACCGAACGGCTTTATGCCGATGTCGACTATGCACCGGGAGAACAGGTTCACGGGTTTGTATATCTTCTCCGGGCGCATGACGTGGCGCGTCTTGACCGCTACGAGGGATATCCGCAGATTTACCTCCGTTACACCGTGGATGTGATCCTCGACGACGGGACGGAACTGCCCGCGCTGATTTACGAAATGACTCCGAAAACCAAGGAAATCCGCAACGGATTACCCTATCCGGAAGAGTATCGGAAGATCTGTCGCGAGGGGGCGAATCTTCACAGAATCAAAAATCATTTTATCAGAAAATGGAGGCGCAAATGAAAAAAGAAACTGTCCTGATCGCCGCATACGGCACTCTCCGTTCCGGCGAACGGAATGAACGTTTCTGCCGGAATGCCATTTCCTGCAGAAGCGCAACGATTTCTGGGACGCTCTATGACACGGGCTGGGGATTCCCGGCATTTGTCCCGAAAGGAAAAACAAAGGTCTCTGTCGAGCTGATTGAGATCCCGATCCGGGACTGGGAAAATGTTGACCGTCTGGAGGGATATCCCCGCCTCTACGATCGTGTTCTGACGGATTTCCGCCTGCCGGACGGTTCGACTGTTCAGGCATGGATCTACACCATGAACCATCTTCCGGAGCAGGCAAAAGTCATCCCCTCCGGCGACTGGAAAGCGAGGTGAACCATGGAAAAGACTGTCCTTGTTGAACTGACCTCAAAGCAGATCAAGCTGGCTGAAGGAATCGTACTGATGTGTTTGTTCGGAAGCCTCGCCGCCGGGCTGGGGCTGATGTATCTCTGGCTAACGCTGGGGATCGTGATGTTCATCCTCGCCGGGATCGCGCTCGTCGGCTTCATGGTCGTCCGCGTCTGGCGCTGGTGGATGCACGGGTGAGCATCATGTGTGAACACTGCATAGACTGCTTCTTCCGGGATGAGGACGGCGACCGGGAACAGTGCATTTTCGATCTCGAAAATCCGGTCGAGATCAACTACTCCGATCCGGCCTGTCAGCACTTCGAGCTGAGCGAATCGGCGGCCGCAGAACGGCGCAAGGCTCCCGGCGAACTGTAAGCGAACACTTTATTTGGAGGAGACGCAAATGAAAGAGAAAACAATCTGGCATCCCGCCTCGGAATTTCCTGAGAGCGGCGCGTATGTTCTGGTCGTGTACAACGGCCGCCTTCGGGAGCAGACCGTAAATCAGAAAATCATGGCGGACTTCTTCGAGACCAGCCACGGCGATCACGCAATGGCGGTCGGATATTTCCATCCGACTTGGGGCGCGGCGCTCGACAGGCGGACCCATATACCCGGCGTGAAATATCCGAAACGGACACCGCAGACAAATGCGGCAATTGTGGATCTGATAGGCAGTCCTGTTGATTTATGGCAGGGCGTGAAATGCTGGGCCTACGGGAAAGACATCTATGCCCTGATCCCGAAGCCGGAAGGTTTTCATTGAAGCACCATTGTTGAAAATTACGTTGAAAAATACCATCTTCTCAAATTGAATTTTACCGTTTGGAGCAGTATATTATCGTGGGTTTGTGTATCGTGTTCCCCTTTGGGGAAGGTGCGTGAACCGGAATAATCTGGTGCAGACAATGAAATTCGTTCTCAAACAATACAATACGGAGTTGATCTCCTTCGACCTGCGGTCGGAGGGGCTGGACGGCTTTGTCTGTATGATCCTGAAAAAATCGAAGAAAAACCGCCGTTTGTTTCCGCTGGGGCTCGAAGTCACCGACCGGGGCCTGCTGGAGTGGCTGAAGTCCCGTGTTATTCCTCGCAACCGCGAGTTCGTGGATAAGATACTCTCCGTCTATGGACTGGACCACAACAACATCCTCGGCATCGTCAAACTCTGCATGGGGCTCTCCGTCAACGACAGTTACTGGATCGTTCCGGAGGGGTTCGAGGGGAAATTTGCGAACTACAACCTCTTTGAGAACGGCTTCGACGAGGCTCTGTCGCTGATCGCCGGGTTCGGCAGTGTGCGTCCGAAGAAAGGCCTAATGTTTTTTTGCGGAACAAGGAATTAGCATGAAAAAATCTTCAAATTTGAGGACAATGACCCCCCTTCGATCAATCTATGCAATTGATCTTTTTTGCGGGGCTGGGGGATTGACTCGCGGTCTATTTGCTAATGTGCGATAAAGAAGTAATAGAAGTGTAAAAAATTTTGCCGTTCCTATCCGGCACTTAGGGCTGTGTCGGATAGGTCAGGCGTTAGGCTTCCGGCAAGTCTATCTTGCCGACAAAGCTGTAATAAATCTCAATGTCCTGCCTGCGGGTGCCGTTCTGCCCTAAATGTAAATTAACACATATCATTGATGTTGAAAAATTAGAAATCATAATCAAAAACTCTGAAAAACAAAAGGAAGGATATTAAATGAAACACTTACCTAAAAGTACACTTACGGAAATATTGAATGACCCATACGGATTTACTTACAAAGAAATGTCGGAAGTAATTGGAGAGGATAAAGCAAGAGCCTTATATGCGGAATTGTATAAACAGCCATTTCACAAAAAAAATCTATCAATATCAACAAAAAAAGTCTATAAAAGTAGCGATACTGAAAAGTATGTTTATGAATTGAAAGACAACAGGTATATCGAAACGGTTTTTATTAAACGGCGAGATGGTGGGACTGTTTGCGTAAGTACGCAAGTTGGTTGTTCTGTTGGCTGTATTTTTTGTGAGTCCGGACGCAATGGTTTCGTTCGTAATCTAACACCATCTGAAATTGTGCAACAGGTCATATTGATACGTCAAAAAGTAAATCGTATCGTTTTTATGGGAATGGGAGAACCTTTATTCAATTACGACAACTTGATTGCAGCAATCCATATTCTTCGAGATAGAAATGGACTTAACTTTCCAACCGACGGCATTACCGTATCAACAGTTGGTCCAGTTAATCAATTAAAAAAATTGCGCGAAGAACATCTAAAAATTCAGTTGACAATATCTTTACATGCAGCAACACAGGCTGCGAGAAACTGCATCATTCCTCATATGCACATGTACGCTATTGAAGATGTTGTTAAGCAAGCATTGTCCTATTCACAAAGGCATAATCGAAAAGTGGTATTTGCGTATTTGCTTTTACCAGGTATAAATGACCGTTCCTCAGATATAAGGCAACTTGCAAAATGGTTTAAGGGCAAAAATGTTATGATTAACGTGCTGCAATACAACCCGACGAGTAATTCAAAAATTAGAGCACCACAAAAACAAGAAATGGTTGCGTTCAAACATCAATTAGAGCAAACAGGACTTGAAGTTACCATGAGAGTTTCTCATGGTAGAGAGATTAAAGCAGCTTGTGGACAGTTAGCTAATACATATAATAAAGCCAAAAAACAACAAAAATAATTTAATTAAAAGAGCCAGACGCACAGACGCAGAGCCGATAATATGCAGTTTGAAATACTGCTGTTATCGGCTCTTTTTTGATTTAATTTGTGCCCCCAATAACCATATTGGAGCAAAATCAGAACTGTTGCTTGTCGTTCTTTGATTTCCGCAGCAGCTTTGAAAAACCAAAGCCGCCGTTTCTTTTTATCTTCTAATGAAATGACGCGGTATCACTGTTAAAAGCGGCGGCTAAAAGGAGGTAGCCGCCATGAAGCACATACCATATCGACAAAATCCGACGGTCATTGACACATCAAAAAAAGCCCGACCACCGCCGGGGAAAACTACGTCTATCAATATGAACTGTCTAATCATCTGAATACCGCTTACAATACCTATACGTCTGTCCGGGCTTTTCGGACAGGCGTATTTTGCTGCTCAAAAAATTTTTTGAAAAAAATCCGAAAATCTTCGGCGTTTTTTTCAAAAGGCAGTATTGCCCCGCGAAAAGGGGGAAGCACCACCAACTTTCCAACGAGAAAGGGGGTGAGAATGTGGAACCTAATCGCAGGGAGTTTATAAAACAGTGCGCTTTCCAGAAGTTTTGTAATACGGTACTGCACAATGAAGCGTGTGACGCTCACAAAGAGCTGCACAGGCATAAGGCAAGGGAGATTACCTTTTCCGACTTGACCTTAGAAGAAGCGCGGCAGCTTCATACCTTTGATGAATATTTCAAAGGGGAAATCGCCTTTGAAAGAGCCGGGAAGAAAATCACGCCGAAGCTGCTTCTTGAAGCAATCCGTACTTTGCCGGAAGAAAAGCGCAAAGCCGTACTCCTGTACTATTTCGAGGGAATGAACGACACCGAGATTGCGGAGCTGTTCGATACGTCGAGAAGCACGATACAGTACAGGCGGACAAGCTCTTTTGAGCTGCTAAAAAAATATCTGGAGGAAAATGCTGATGAATGGGACGAATGGTAACGAACCCGGCTACCCGGAAAAAGCCCTTGTTCCCTATCCTGTCATTTTGGCAGCGACAAAGGGCGACCCGGACGCTATGAAGATTGTCTTGCAGCATTTCAGCGGCTACATAGCCCGCCTCTCCATGCGGAAGCTGTACGACGAGCGCGGGAACGTCTATTTTGGCGTAGACCACGACATTCGGGAACGGCTGCAAGCAAAACTGATGATGGCTGTCCTCACCTTTAAGGCAGAGGAATAAACCGCAGCGGCGGGACGCTTTCTCTCTCCCCCTTTTCCGTTCCGCTGCTGACGCGGCAGCAAAGCCATTCTGAACCTTGACAAAGAAAGCGGCGCAAGATAACGGCGGCGCAGCATAGGGCAAATCGGATACGTTCCTTTTGCGCCGAGCCATACGGTGGGTGCGCCATGACGCTATCCGGGTGAGGTTATCCCCGCCCGGACAGCCGAGCGACCAACACCGCGCCGGAAAGCAAGTGTAGCGGCTTGCGGGCGACGACACGCAAAATATACAATGATACTTCCTTACAGCCACAGTCCGAGCGTTAAGAGCGTCGCAGGCAATGGGTAGGGCTGCATGAGAACCATGCCGGGGTGAAATTCCCATGAGGTTATGCTAATAACCGTCCGATTAAAGCCTTTGTTTTCTTGAATAGTGGACTTGCTGCTATTCATAGACTGTATTATATGTTTGCGAAAGAAAGGGGGATTTTCTTTGACGCAAAACCAGACGCCCGTTACCACAACGGAGCATAAAATCGGAAAAGTTACTTACCTTGTATGTTCGTCCGCAAGTGAACGCGCAACGGACACACTGGATAAAAAGATAAAGAAGCTCATTCGCAAGGACATGGAGCTGAACCCCGCAAACGCCCGGAAATAGGGCGTTTCTTCACATTTTATACATGACACAGGCAGCGGTATGTGGTATAATATAGACAGTACAAATACCATGCTTGTCTGTCGTCGGAAAGGAGGACAAAATGTTAC
This sequence comes from Victivallis lenta, assembly GCF_009695545.1. Taxonomy (NCBI): domain Bacteria; kingdom Pseudomonadati; phylum Lentisphaerota; class Lentisphaeria; order Victivallales; family Victivallaceae; genus Victivallis; species Victivallis lenta. The sequence continues at coordinate 11,128 of NZ_VUNS01000030.1, forward strand.
AGACAGACAAGATTACCGCTTTATATTGCAGATTGAGCCAGGAAGATATGCAAGCCGGGGAAAGCGAAAGCATACAGAACCAAAAACTGATTTTACAAAAGTATGCTGACGAACACCACTTTTTCAACACACGCTTTTTTGTAGACGACGGATTTTCCGGCGTGAGCTTTGAGCGTGAGGGGCTTCAAGCCATGCTGCATGAGGTTGAAGCCGGGAACGTGGCGACCGTCATAACAAAAGACCTTTCCCGTCTGGGACGTAATTATCTGAAAACCGGCGAACTGATAGAGATTGTTTTCCCCGAATACGAAGTGCGCTACATTGCCATTAACGACGGTGTAGACACAGCGAGGGAAGATAACGAGTTTACCCCTCTGCGGAACTGGTTCAACGAGTTTTACGCCCGCGACACCTCAAAGAAAATCCGGGCTGTCAAACAGGCAAAGGCACAGAAAGGCGAGCGCGTCAACGGCGAAGCTCCTTACGGCTACCTTATCGACCCGGATAACCGCAATCATCTGATACCCGACCCGGAAACGGCACACGTCGTAAAACAGATTTTTGCAATGTATGTACGGGGCGACCGTATGTGTGAAATCCAGAACTGGCTGCGGGACAATGAGATATTGACCGTCGGGGAACTGCGCTACCGCAGGACAGGGAGCAAACGCCACCCCCGCCCACAGCTCAACGCATGGTACAACTGGCCGGATAAGACACTGTACGACATTCTGACAAGGAAAGAGTATTTAGGGCATACCATAACCGGGAAAACCTACAAGGTATCTTATAAGTCGAAAAAGACGAAAAAGAACCCGGAGGAAAAAAGGTATTTCTTCCCCAACACTCACGAACCTTTGATTGATGAAGAAACCTTTGAACTTGCACAGAAGCGGATTGCCACCCGGCAACGCCCGACAAAGGTTGATGAAATTGACCTGTTTTCCGGGCTGCTCTTTTGTGGGGACTGCGGCTACAAAATGTATGCAGTACGCGGAGCCGGGACGCTTGAACGGAAACACGCCTACACTTGCGGCAACTACCGCAACCGGGCAAGAAATGATATGCTCTGCACTACGCATTATATCCGCAAAAGCGTATTGAAAGAACTTGTCCTTGCAGACTTGCAGCGAGTAACGTCTTATGTGAAAGAGCATGAACAGGAGTTTATCGAAACCGCCAACGAGTGCAGCGCAAAGGCAGTACAAAAGACGCTGACACAGCAGCGGAAAGAACTTGACAAGGCGCAGAACCGTATTAACGAGCTGAACATCTTATTCCGCAAGCTCTACGAGGACAACGCTTTAGGGAAACTTTCAGATGAACAATTTGCTTTTCTGACTTCCGGCTATGATGAAGAAAAAAAGACGCTGACCCGGAGGATTGCGGAGCTGTCACAGGAAATCGACAACGCCACCGAGCGCAGCGCGGACGTAAAAAGGTTTGTCGCACTGGTACGCAGATACACAGCGATTGAAGAACTGACCTACGAAAACGTCCATGAATTTATTGACCGTATTCTTATTCACGAACTGGATAAGGAAACGAACACCCGCAAAATCGAAATCTTTTATAGCTTTGTCGGCAGAGTTGATACAGGCGACAAGCCTACTGAAAGTATCTCCTATTTCAGACAGATAGGAGCCGACGTAAAGAGTTATGCTATCTAACATACATCAAAAAGAGGTAAGATAACACCCTCTGCAAAAAAGGTATCGTTATCTTACCTCAACAAAGTTCGCACCTGAGTAGCCGTCGTCGGTGTACCAGCGCAGATTGGTAAAGCCGTTCTGCTTGGCGTAGGCTTCCAAAATCCGTTTCTGGTTGGAAATGGAATTGCTCTCGCCTTGCAATTCGTCCTCATGGGACAATCTCGGATAAAGGGCGGTAATGAGGTTTTGGGTGGCTTGTCTTAACATAAAATCCTCCGTTTCCGACAGCCAGCCCCACTATTCCGTGGTTTCATTGTACCACGGAACAGGGGCGGCTGTACAGCGGTAAAAGTGATAAATCTGCTTCTTTACAGCTTGTCAAATCGCCTTTTTTTGTGTAGCAGCGGCTTCCGCTTCCAGTACCCTCGCCATCTTGTCGGCGGCGGTGCTGGTGGTGTCTTTCTTGAAAAAGCCGGACACGACAAGAACGGTATTCCCCATGCGGATTTCCGTCACGCAGTCGGGGCGGCGGGTGGTACGGTGGTCGTGCTGCTTGATATTCTCCATAGGCAATACTCCTTTCATTCAGCCAGCAGTTTCTTCATGGTTTCCATTTTCCGCTTTGCGGTTTCCTGCCGGAAGTTGACGCCAGTAAAGCGTATCGGGACGCACATGGACAGCAGTCGGTCATAAATCCGGGAATGGGCCGTGTCTGTCGGCTTTTTCAACTCGTCCAGCGGGCGGTTGGTGGTGGCGATCAGCGGCTTGTTGCTGCGGTATCGGGTATCAATCACATGGAATACCTGTTCCAGTCCATAGTCGGTGCCACGCTCCATGCCGAAGTCGTCAATGATAAGCAGCGGATAGCGGCAAAGGCGGGAAATATACTCATTCCGGCCTGTAAAGCCGGGAGAGAGGTCGCCCAGGATAACGGCGAAGTTCGTCATATATACGGGGACTTCTTTCTCCATGAGGGCGTTTGCGATACAGCCCGCAAGGTAGCTTTTCCCGTTGCCGACGTTCCCCCAGAACAGGCAGCCGATGTTTTCGGCCTGCATTTCTTCCCAATGCTCCGCATACCGCCGGGCAATCCCGGTCTGCGGGTTTCTGCCGTTGTCGTTCTCGAATGTCCATTGCTGCATGGCTGAGTCGGCAAAAGCCCTCTGTTTCAGATTTTCCACGGCTTCCACATGGCGGCGGTGTTCCTCGGCGGCCTGCCGCTGCTCACGGGCGGCTCTCTGGCAGTCGCACTCTGCCGGGTGGCGGTCACGGCCAAACAGCTCCTTACCCTCCGGGAAGTAGGCTTCTTTCGGCGTATGGCACTTTCCGCAGTAAAGCAGTCCGTCCTCGCCGATATAGTCCTCCATCTCCGGGGCGGCGGTTGTCATGTTCTCCAAAATATCTTTGATTTCACTTGTCATAAGCTTTCTCCCTCCATACAGGTATAGTCGGGGATGCCCTGTTTTACGGCTCCCTTTTTGTCATTGGCCGCCCATCTGTGCAAGGCGGCGGCATAATTCTGGTAGGCTTTCCCGCTGGCGGCAAGGTAATGGCTCATTTCCTCAATCAGCCGTTCCAGCCTGTCCGGGTATTCTGCCTGTAACTCGTCATATTCGTCCTTTGACAGAAAAATATTCTCATATCGGCCATAAGCTGTGGGCGGCTCCCCACTCGCTCTCATTGTTTGGTTCTCTATTAAGTTGTTTATATTAGTTTTGTTAGGGGTCGGTTTTCCGACCATCATAGGGTCGGTTTTCCGACCGTCATAAGGTCGCTTTTCCGACTGTATGAGGGTCGCTTTTCCGGCCATCAGTTGGTCGGAAAACCGTACCACTGGGACAGGCGGCACTTTCACATAAAGCCGATTGGGTGCGGAGAAGCCCCGCCGTTCCCGTTCTAAAAGCCCGGCTGCGTCCAGTTCTTTCAAGGCTCCCTTGATGGCGGTACAACCCTTGTCCAGCATTTCCGCTATCTCCGCAACGGGGTAGACAATGAATATCCTGCCCTCGCCGTCCTGCCAGCCGTTCTTCTGTGACAGGGTGGAGCGGTCTAATAAAAGCGCATACAGCAGCTTGGCGGTCTGTGAAATCTCCATTTTCAGCAGGAAACGGGGGTATGGAAGATAGGCGGGCAGCGTGGTGTCTGCCCTGATATAATCAGCGATAGTATCACCTCCCTCTGTGTTGTGTCGTTTTTGGGCTTTGTCACGCATTAGGACGGCATTTCCGGGGGGAAAGGATAAATGTATCGCATACCCTTTGACACCCACGAAAAAAGCCTTGATTTATGCGGGTTTGAAAGGCTCTAAAGCGTGACATTTCTGCCTTTGTTTCCGCTTTCTCTCGGCGGCTTTGCGTTTCTTCATGCACCCGGCGCAGCCGGGGCAGTATTTCCCCCGGTTGGATTTGGGGACAAAGGCCGCCCCGCAGACCGCGCAGCGTTTCCGGCTCCCCCGGTACAAGAGGGCTGCGGCCAGCTCCCCGTCAAGGGGCAGGACAGCCACACGGAACCAGCGGCACATGAGGGAATAGGAAATGCTCTGGACGCACACGCAAGGCTCCCCGTCGTCTAACAGCAGGCAGTTCCCCTCGTCGTAGTTACAGCACTCATGCACAAGGCGGCGGGCTGCCTGGTGCTGGCGGTAGTCCATGCGGGACGGCTTATCGTTCATGGCTCTGCTCCTTTCTGCGGTGCGGCTCTTCCCGGCGCAAAATCTGGTCGATGTTCCGCTTGACGGTCTGCAACTCCCTGAACCGCTGCTTCTGTTCGTGATAGGTGTTGTACAGGCCGTCTTTCTCGGAGATAAGCTGCTCGATCTCGGCCTGCAACGCTTTTCGGCCGGGCAGCTTGGTAAGCCCCTGTGCCTTGAAATACCGGGCGGCGGCTTCGGCTATGATAAAATCGCTCTCGTTTGCCTGGCGGTATGCGGCGCGGGCTTTCTCGGATTTCTGCGCTTTCAGCCCCTCGCGGATGGGCTTGGTCTTGGCATAGGCAAGTACCTGTTGCCGCAACTCCCTTTTCCCTTGCAGCTTCGTTTCCAGTGCTTTCAGTTCGCCGCTGGTCTGGCGCATTTCCTGATAGGCGGTAGCAACGGCGGCTTCAAGCTGTTCCGGGGAAGAAAAGCCGTACTGTTGGTAGATGGTCAGGGTCTTGGCGGCCTGTTTCAGATTGTGTATCTTCGCCCATCGTTCATAGCCTTTGCCCTTGCCCTCGGCCATCTTCTGCTCAATGTCCACAAGCCGCTGCACACTGTCCTGTCTGGGGTCGATTTTCCCTGTCTTTTCGCCCTGTAAGCGGCCTTTCCCGGCGTGTAGGTATTCGGGTATGGCTGCGGTCTGTTCGGCGGCTCTGGCGGCTTGGTGCTGCGGGGTGTAGCGAACCGTTACGCCCCTCTGGGCGTTCTGCTCCAAAACGGCAAGGACGGCGGTGCGGTCAAAGTCGCCGCCCAGCTTCCGGGCGGTGATAGGCTTCGTCCTGTCTGGCGTGAGGTAGGACAGCCGCCCCCGGCTCTCCTTGACGGTCACACCCTCCCGCAACAGCAGAGAGGAAAACTCGTCAAAGCTGGCAGCGGTGGCAAGGGCTTTCCGTAGGGTCTGCCGCAGCTTCTCCTTGTTCGTTTCAAACTTGGTCTGCCGGGGCGTGATACCGCCTGCAATCATGGGGGCGTTCTGCTTGTCCAGTGCGGCCTGTCCCTTTTTCTGCGCCCAATATTCCCGGTCTGTGACACGGTTCTTGCTGCCGTTCAAGAGGTCGATTTGGTAAAGTCCTTCCCGGTGGCACATCTCCATGACCTCGGACTTGAAGTAGCGTAGGGCTGCGTCGGTGCAGCGGTGCTTGCACCCGGCTTTCGTGTCCGCTGGCCTGTCCATGTAGGGCAGGAACGGCACTTCCTCTATCCGCAGGCTGTTAATGACGATATGCACATGGATGTTGCCGCTGTGGTTATGCCCGTCCGGGTGGGTGCAGACAAGGGCCTGATGGCCGGGGAAATGCTCTTTACAGAATTGCTCCCCCAACGCCTGCGCCCGGTCTACGGTCAGGCCGTTGTCCGGCCCGTCCCGTGGGTCAAAGCTGATGATATAGTGGTGGCTTTTCACATCCTCCCGCCGCTGATTTTTCTCATAGCGGAGATTGGAGCGCATACACGCAACGGCAAAATCCTCGCCGCCGCAGTTCAGCGTGGACAAGCGATAATCCTCACGGGGGATAAGCCTGCCGTTTTCATCAAGGACGGGCTTCATAGTAAATTCGTCATGCTCAAAGAGCAGGTATTGTTCGGCGGCTCCGTAGTCGGCGTTCTTAGAGCCTAAATGCTTGAGTGTTGCCAACGGCGTCACCTACTTTCTTTAGGACTTCATACTTGAGGGCGGCAAGGTCGGCGGCCGCTTCCCGCAATTCCTTTGCCATAGCCGGGTAGGGGCTATGCCACTCGTTGAGGGTGCGGGCAATCTGGTTGAGATTGCCGCCAATCCTGCCGTACTCGGCTGTGAGCTTCCCGACAGCGGAGAGCAGCTCGTCATTGACTGACGACACATGGAGTACGGGGCGTATGGTAGTGCGCCGGATGGCCTGCCGGAGAAATTCGGACTGACTGATACCATAGGGCGCAAGCCGTTCTGTGAAGTCGGCGTATTCTTCATCGGTCAGCCGGGTTTTCACAACATGGCTGCGGTGGGGGGTGTTGTATCGCTTCGGCATGGGCTGTAAACCTCCTTTCACTTATCACAAAAAATGGGCTGGTCTGTTAGCTATTTTCGGGGCATTTCCTGTCTGCCGGACAGAAATATTTTTGCGGCGTAAGCCGCATAGCAGGGTTTGGGGAAGGCACTCCCCAACAAGTTTCCCGCGAGGGGCAAAACCGCAGAATTGCGGATTTTGGCACCGTGGTAGAAACTTGCTCTAAGTAAGCCGTAGATTTCCCCTTGCACTTACTACTCGTATAGCTGCCGCCTGTTTTGGCCGGATTTCTGCAAAAATCTTACGGCGTGGGGCGATTTTTACCCGCAGTTCTTTCTTTCCGCTAAAGATACATTTCAAAGGCCGCCAGCTACCCGCTTGCCGGGAATTTTCTCAAATTTTCCTTTGCCTTAGAAATACAGAAAATGCAGATTTGGCTACCGCCGCAGAAAATTTTTTGTTTCCGGCTTCACCTACCTACTACGGATGACTTTGCGATTTTGCCAAACGGATAAAGAAAAAAGCAGCAAATCTTTTTCAGACTTACTGCTTTCGCTGGCCGCCGATGGGCGGTGGATATTCAGTTTTGAAAGTTCAGGTCAGGTTGGCCCGATGATGGATAGCACAATAAATTCCTGTTTTCCCTTTAAGGCATTGTGCATTTTTTCTATTTCTCTTGATGATTATTTTTTTCATAATCAATCAATGTACCTATAACAATTCCAATCAACATTCCGATACCTGCACAAATAGAAATAGCAAAAAGATTTTGCAAAAACGCCCATGCCAACACACCTATGCAACCACCGACAATAAATCCTGTTAATAAGCCAATAGTTAAGTATTTATTACTTTTCATATTGCTATATCTCCCCTAAAAGTATATTTGTCGTTGGTTCTATTATACTATGACCTGCTTCCTTTAGGAATAGATGAATTGTAAACTGGCTGGAGTGAAACCGCTAATGACAGCCAGTGTTTGTTCTTTGTTTATCGGTCAAAGCGAAATTTGAACAGGGCGGCAATGAGCTGTTGCTTTATATGTTCCTCAACTTCGGCGTTGACTTTCCCGTGTACTTTGGAACAGTAGCGGATATATCCGGCATAGTGGGAAAGAATGGTGTCGATTGCGTCCGGGTCGCCCTCATGGGCTTTGACGATTGTTTCATAGGGGAGAAGTTTACTCATAGTCATTTCCCTCCATGAGCCGCCTTAACCGCTGCAAGGCAAGCCGGATATGCCGCCCCGCTGTGCTGCGTGTCCGGCCAATATGTACGCCGATCACTCGCTGCGGCTGGCGCAGGAAATAGTAACGAAAAATTTCTTCCTGCGTCTGCTCCGGCAAAAGGGCAAGGGCGGCGGCAAGCTCCGCATGATACAGAACGGCGGTCTGGCCGCAGGCGGTAAAAAGATATTCTTCAAGCTACTCCGGCTCGGCAAGCTGGACAAACTTTTCACTCATCAGATAATCAAGGGAAACTTCCCGTTCCCACCTCCGGCGCAGCTTCAAGATTTTATCTATGGCTGCGTGACGAATGACTACCTTGCAAAAGGCATTGAATGTGTACTGGATATGCACCTTGTAGGCTTCATCTTCGGTCATGGAAATTCCCCCTCTCTGAATAATAGTGCGGGGCGGCAGTACTCCTTGCTGTCGCCCCTTGATTGCCTACCAGCAAAGACGGGCGGGGCTGTCAACGACGGCGCGAAGCGGCGTTCATTTTATCGTTGACTGGCTCGGCTGGGTTTGCTATTTACCCGACAAACTTGAATTTATTTTAAGCTATCACGTTTTACCTTCTTAAGCCTTACTATCATTACCATAGGAATTTCTTTGTTGGTTTTGAAACATTCTTCATAAAATCCATCAATGACAAATCCAGCTCTAAAACAAAGGTTAAAAATATCTTGTATGGAACGATGATAATAAATCTGCTCTTTCGGTTGCCCTTCAATCGCTATATCATAGTAACTGTGCGGTGTCATATATTTTTCAGTCAACGTGACAAAACAAGGGTGTTGCGTTGCAAAGACAAAAATTCCGCTTTCCTGCAACAGTTCATAAACAGCCATAAGAAGTGGTTCAATGTCCGTAATATCCATAATTGCCATATTAGAAACTGCTTTCGTAAAGGCTCGATTTCTTTTTAATTCTAATATACTTTTTCTATCGGTCGCATCCGCCACACAAAATTCAATTTGTTTTGCATATTGTGATTGCCGTCTTTTAGCCAATTCTATCATTTTTTTGCTGTAATCAAAAGCGACAACCGAAGCACCTCTTTGTGCAAGATACGAAGAATAATTTCCATTGCCACACGCAATATCCAAAATGTAATCCGCAGGATTAGGAGATAGAAGTTCCGTTACTTTGGGGCGCACTACCTCTCTGTGAAATTCATTAGATTCGTCACCCATTGCATTATCCCAAAATTGTGCGTTCTCCTCCCAGATTTTTTTACTTTCCTCTGTTCCCATGTTCTCTCCCACTCCCAAAATTTGCTTTTTTGCTTCCATTAAATCTTCCTTACTATATTCCATTGTTACCCTCCATAACTTCTGATTGTTGTCGTCTTGACTATTATGTATCTTTTCTTTCCAAAATGGTATAGGCTTTTATTTTTGTAATGCTGCAAAACTTTTCTTCTGTAAGGTATTCAAAGGATATTTCCCTTTGCCGCCGCTTGCATTAAGCCGCCGCTATTGGAAAGCCAAAAGCAGCGGCTTTTTTTACTCGGTATTACCGAAAAGTATAGAAAGCAGGATATGTCATCATTTGTCATTTCTTCTCAATGTAATAACTGCATGGCATATCAAGCCAAATACAAGAGAAAAACAGCCACCGCCAAATAGTGATGCTCCCCACCCTGCACCTGACATTGTCATAAAACCGCCAACAAAGAAAATACCAATGCCAAGAAATATACCAACACCATAAAAAAGTCCAATTGCCATATCGTACTTATTAAATTGTCGTTTCTCCTTTTTTTCATATGTTTCCATCTTTGTTATTACCTCCTTCGCAAAATCGTCCATGTTGACTCCAAAAAGAAAGCAAATTTTTTTCAACATATTTAAATCGGGTTCATTAACATCTCTCTCCCAATTCGATAGTGCCTGCCGGGTAACATTCAATTCCCCGGCTAGTTCTTCCTGTGTCATTCCCAATTGTGTTCGCAGATGACGTATTTGCTTTCCTGTTGTAATATTCGTCTGTTCCTGGTTCAAAATAGTTTCTCCTCTCTGATACTGATTTTATCAATGATATTTCGCAATAGCCAGCAATGAACGCTTGCATTGCGCAAGACGTTACATTATCTTCTGAAACATATAGCGCACCTTGTCCAGGCGGCTGTTTGGACGGCGGGGCTGGATGACTGGCTTGCCGACAGCGGCCTGATACCCTTTCAGTTCTGTAAGGCATACGCTCTGCCCGTTGGTGTAAAAGGCCAGATCAGTACGGTATGCCTGTATACAGCGGGCGGGAATCTCGCCAGTAAAGACAACTTCATCCTTTTTTACCTGGACCGTTTCGATGGTGGCACAGTATTTCGGTGCATCATGATAAGCCCTGGAAAGATATTCCCGGGGCGCATAGAGGGTGAAGGAGAGATAAGGTTCCAGCAGTTGCGTCCCTGATTCCTTCAATGCCTGTTCCAATACAATCGGGGCCAATGAGCGGAAGTCCGCCGGCGTGCTGACCGGACTGTAATAAAGCCCGTATTCAAAGCAAATCTTACAGTCCGTTACGTTCCAGCCGAACAAGCCCTGCTCCAGCCCGTAACGGATACCATCCCTGACAGCGTTTTGAAAACTCTGGTTCAAGTATCCCAGCGAAACCCGGCTCTCGTATTGTACACCGGAGCCAAGCGGGAGTGGTGTAACAGACAGTCCGATGGATGCCCAAAACGGGTTGGGCGGCACCTCGATATGGATGGTGTGGCTGGCTGCTTTGAGCGGCCGCTCCATATAAATGACGGTGGGTTCCTTTACCACTGTTTCAAGCTTGTATTTTTCCGACAGCAAAGCGGAAACAACCTCCAACTGCACCCGGCCCAAAAAAGAAAGAATGATCTCATGGGTGATGGAATCCACCTCGCAGCGCAAAAGCGGGTCAGTATCCGCAAGTTGCGTAAGAGCGTCCAGCAGCCGTTCTCTTTGCGCTGCCGTTTTCGGCGCAATCGACGTCCGCAGCATGGGGAGGGGGTCCTCACGCCACCTTTTACGAGGGAGCCGGGTTGGGTCCCCTAATACATCGTTTAACCTCACGCTGTCGCTGGGAAGGATAACAATTTCACCCGGATAAGCGGTGTCTGTCCGAACAATTTCCCCTTTGGATGGAATACGCATCTCTGTGATTTTCAGCTTTTCTCTCCCGGCCAGGGCCACCGTATCCCGCAGGCGCAGCGTTCCGCTGTATAGCCGTAGATAGACACGCCGCTGGCCGCAATCTGTATACTCCACCTTGAAAACGCTGCCGCATAGGGCGGCGCTCCCCTGTTCCCCAATCGGTTGGAACAGCCCTGTCACCGCATCCATCAACGGTTGAATGCCAAGGCCCTTTTTGGCGCTGCCATAATAGACCGGGAACAGGGAGGCGTCTTGAACCCGCCGCTGTTCCTCCCGCACAAGTTTTTCCCGGCTGATTGGTTCTCCTGCGATATACTTTTCCAATAATTTATCGTTATTTTCGATGACCGCATCCCATGCTTCTATGTCGGTATTTTCCTCCAGGACTATTTCCGGGGACAGCGACACCGTCTGCTTGATGATAATATCGGCGGAGAGCTTATCCCGAACAGACTGAACCACGCTCTGCAAATCAACGCCAGCCTGGTCGATCTTGTTGATAAAGATAACGGTGGGAATGTTCATTTTCCGCAGGGCATGGAACAGAATACGGGTCTGGGCCTGCACGCCATCTTTAGCGGAGATCACCAAGATGGCCCCATCTAAAACAGCCAAAGAGCGGTACACCTCCGCCAAAAAATCCATGTGGCCGGGCGTATCCACAATGTTGACTTTACATCTGTGCCACTGGAAGGAAGTGACTGCCGCTTGAATGGTAATCCCACGCTGCCGCTCCAAAAACATGGTGTCCGTCCTCGTTGTCCCTTTTTCGACGCTCCCCGGTTCTGAAATGGCTCCGCTGGCATATAGCAGGCTCTCCGTCAAGGTCGTCTTTCCAGCGTCTACATGGGCAAGAATTCCAATATTGATTATTTTCATGTGATTGTCCTCCCTTTACTGCCCCGAAGGGCATAAAAATCCCCAGCAGTAAAATACTTTTACCACTGGGGATGATAATTTGCGGACATACACATATACAGCATACACCTGTTTGTGAGTGCTGTTTTTGGGGATATGTCAAAATTGATAAGGCAAAAGTATTCTTAAATTGGGTACAAAAAACTAAGCCCCTACAAAAGGGACTATCATAATCCTTTGTTCCCACTATTTGATTATAGTTTTATTTACACTGCCGTCCCATACATCTTTGAAATTGTCATTTTTGTCCTCCTGTTTGAGCTTGCGTTGATTGTTTTTTTAAATTACCCATTTCCGGTTTTTCCTTTTCGTTGAGTTGGATTATAGTTGTGCGAATCCTGGTAAATATGCCTGTTCCGGAGCGCCTCGCATACGGACAGAGTCAGATGCTGTCCCACAACATCTGAGGACACTTCCCATATCCAGGCAGCGCCAGATGACTCCGCGCAAGGCAGTGAACAATCTTGTAAAAGTATGCTTCCATTCATTCTGCCATGCAATAAATCGGAGTAAAATATATGTGAGAAGAACCGTCCATATTTGCCAGCGCACCGCGTTCTCGTTGTAGCCAATGAAGTCTGAGAGTTGAAGAGTCTGCTTGATCTCCTTGAAGAAAACTTCAATGGCCCAGCGAGCCTTGTAGAGATCGCAAATAGAGCTTGCCGCCCAAATGAAGTTGTCGGTGATGAAGGTCATCCGTTTGGGCTTTCCGTCGACTTCTACGATTGCTTCGATCAGACGGAGAGTTTCAGGATACCAGACGGAAGTTCGTTGTCCGGTCAGTTTGATGACAACATCTCGAAGAATATTGAGCTTGGGTGCGCTGTGCTGTCCCACAACATCATACTTCATATTGTCCTTGGCGCGGGTGATCCAGAAAACGCCGCGTTGGGAAAGCCGCCAGAGGTGTTTGAAGTCGACATACGCCTTGTCAAAGATGACAATTTCACCTTCGTTGATTCCCACGCAAAGCGCCGGTGCTTCCGCCGAATCGTGAGTCCCGGCTGTTTTTACAAGAATGAAATTCGGCAGAAAGGAACGCAAATCCAGACGCAAATGCATTTTCGCCGCCGCTTTCCGCCTGCGGTGTTTTGCCCAATCCAGACAGTTGGCGATCAGCTGAATCGTTGTCGAATCAACCACATGGATCATCCGCTTGAAGCGTCTCGGTAACGCACAGTAGCGTCTGCCTTGAATCCGAAAGTTCGGACTGATCTCATTCAGATGAGCAAGAACTTCCCAGAACAGTTTTTCCGCCATGCCTGCGTCACGGTTCCGGTTCGCGTGGGACAGACCATTACGGCTCGGGGGAACGCAATCCCGAATTTTGCTTACCAGACCGCAATGATTTCGAAGCGTATCGCAGATGTCGTTCAGCCCCAGGGCATGCGTCAGCTGTCCGAAGACCAGAGCCAGAACATGACTCGTCGGGCTGAACACCCGAGACTGCCTGTCTATTCCGAACTCATTGGCAAGTTTCGGAATCAAATTTCGCGGAATCAACTTGAAAATTTGCGATAATACGGTCATTTTATGCTTTGATGGTTTCATGGATGCTCCTTGTTTTTTGCTGAAATATAAGTTGCATCCAGAACCATCATCTTTCAACTTTTTCTTTTCCTATGGGATGGCTGTGTTTTATTTAAGAATACCTTGCCGCATATTTTTTACTCCTTTTCTGGAATTGAATTATTATATCACATCAGTTTTAGGAAAACAAGTATCTAAAAGAAATTTTTCTTCCCCTTATATGTAACAATCATACCGGCTTCCTAACGTTCAGAATGGTTTCTACTGTCTGCTGCGGTGTTTGGTTGGAATTGTCCAGCCAAAAGCCGATCCGTGGTGTTGTCTGCATTTTACTAAATACAAATTCAATGTATACAGAAAGAAATATATAAGGAGTGGGAGGGATTCCGCCGTAGTCGGCATTGTAGGAAAATCCAAAAGTTTAGATTTTCTCAAAATGCTTATCTTTTGGTCTTTGGTTCGGAATAGTGTAGTGCTGGCGGTCTATCTATTGTTTTCGGTTGCTTGCTTCTTTACCGTACATGAGCATTAGATGCCGGTATCAAAGTGAAGGCGGGAGTTGATTTGGATCCGGTCTGTCAATATCCATATGAGCATAACAACGGCAGCAAATTTCTTGAAGAATCTGTGACTGACTTGCAGCCAAAGGAAATATGTGGATTCTATCGAAAAGGATGCTTACGACTCTTGGCAGGTTGCGCCCCATGTCAAACATTTTCAACGTACAATATGAAAGCCAGGAGCAAGGAGGACAAAGATAAAAAATGGTTCCTCCTGCTTGAATTTGCACGTCTGGTTCGAGAAATCCAACCGGAATTCGTGACAATGGAAAATGTCCCAGGACTTGAAGAACAAGATGTTTTCCAGACATTTCTCAAAACATTGCGGGATGCCGGATATCACGTGTCTCATCAAGTGGTGGCTTGTGCTGAATATGGCATTCCTCAACACCGACACCGCTTAGTGCTGTTGGCATCGAAACTGGGAGAAATTCATCTGCTGACGCCCAAGGAAATCGGGGCTAAAAGGAAGACAGTTCGACAGGCGTTTCGCGGACTTCCCCATTTGCGTCACGGGGAACAGTCAAAACAAGATCCGCTCCACCAAAGTTCCAAGTTGTCGGACATGAATCTACGTAGAATTCGCGCCTCAAAACCAGGTGGGACATGGCGGGATTGGCCAAGAGAATTGGTCGCAGATTGCCATAAAAAAGAGTCTGGTAACACATATGGCAGTGTTTACGGACGCATGGAATGGGACCAGCCAGCACCGACAATGACGACCCAGTTCTTCGGGTTCGGCAATGGGCGATTTGGTCATCCGGAAGAGGACAGAGCAATCTCGCTTCGAGAGGGCGCTATCATTCAGAGCTTCCCACGAAGCTACCAATTTTCCAAGCCAGATGAGCCGATTTGTCAGAAAAATATCGGTCGGCTGATCGGAAATGCTGTTCCAGTTAAATTAGGTGAAGTCATAGGTCGAAGTCTTGTCGCCCACGTCAATAAATTTTATACAAAGAAAAGGTAACTTTCTGTTATGCAGCCAGATAGCCAAAAGAATATAGCAATAGAAAATCTGCTTCCTGAGCCGGGACAACTGGTCGAGGTTCGTCGCAGACAATGGGTCGTTACGCAAATTGACAGCAACGGGCTGGCTCGCAATTTACGGGAACTTCAGCATCTGGTCACGCTGGAATCCATTGATGAAGATGCTCTTGATGAAGAATTGCAGGTTATTTGGGAAATTGAACCTGGCGCGAAGATTTTGGAAAAAGCCGGTCTGCCCGTCATTGGCGGTTACGATCCGAATTACAAGTTAGAGGCATTTTTGGATGCAGTTCAGTGGGGCGCTGCATCCAATGCTGATCGCCAATCCTTGCAGGCTCCATTCAGAAGCGGAATCACGATTGAGGATTACCAACTGGATCCCCTGGTTCGTGCCATCAGCATGGCAAGGGTGAATCTCCTGATTGCAGACGATGTCGGTTTAGGTAAAACCATTGAAGCCGGTCTTGTCATTCAAGAAATGATGATCCGTCACCGGGCAAGAACGGTACTTGTCGTCTGTCCCGCCAGTTTGCAGGTAAAGTGGCAGACGGAAATGCAGGAAAAATTCGGTTTGGAATTCCGTATTGTCGACACTGAATACATCAGAATACTTCGCCGGGAACGCGGTCTGCAGGCCAATCCCTGGACATCATACCCTCGGCTCATCACTTCCATGGATTGGATCAAGGGAGGAGAAGGACTGCGTCTTTTGAAAGATATTCTTCCTCCGCAGATCAGTTATCCAAGGATGTTTGATATCTTGGTAATTGATGAAGCCCACAATGTCGCTCCTGCGGCTGCCGCGGCATATTCTATCCCCAGCCAGCGCACTCAGGTAATTCAACGGCTCTCGCCCCATTTCTCTCATCACTTGTTTCTCACGGCCACGCCGCACAATGGCTATAAGGAGTCTTTTACCTCGCTTCTGGAACTTTTGGATAATCAGCGTTTTGCAAAAACTGTTGAACCGGACGAACAGCAACTTCAGCAAGTTATGGTTCGCCGACTGAAAAGCAACATTGTGGATGCCGCGGGAAAGCCTGTCTTTCCTACGCGAGAACTCCTGCCGCTTGAGGTGGACTATACAGAAGACGAGCGAAAAGTTCATGATCTTCTCCGCCAATTCTGCGAATCCCGGATGAAATCTGTCGGCGACTCACGCTATGCCTATGGGACCAAATTCGTTCATATCCTCCTGAAAAAACGCTTATTTTCCTCTCCTGCCGCATTTGCAAAAACGCTGGCGAAACACCGTGAAACGCTGGAACATGGAAAACACAAGGAGAAAAGCAACAATTTCGATGACCGCATTCTGCATCGTGCCATCATGAAAGCGGAAGAGGAGTTTTCCAACGAAGCGTTGGCAGATGAGGCTGCTGCAGAAGTCCTCGAACTCAACGCCGAACTTTCGGCCCCGCTTACTGAAAGTCAGCGTCAGCTGCTGGATGAACTTTCAGAATGGGCAGAAAACGCAAAAGATCGGCAGGATTCAAAATCAAAGGCTATTTTGCACTGGCTTAACATCCATTTGAAAACCGATGGAAAATGGAACAATAAACGGGTTATTCTCTTCACCGAATATCGCGATACCCATGCCTGGCTGCAAACGATTCTGGCTCACAACGGATTCGGTGGAGAACATCTGATGGTCATGCATGGAAGCTTGCTGCCGGAGGAGAGAGAAGCAGTTAAAGCCGCCTTTCAAACTTCTCCGGAAAATTCTCCTGTCCGGATTCTGCTGGCAACAGATGCCGCCTCGGAAGGAATTGACTTGCAGAACTACTGCAATTTCATGATCCATGTGGAAATTCCGTGGAATCCTAACGTTATGGAACAGCGTAACGGCCGCATTGACCGACATGGACAGAAGGAAAGTTCTGTGTTCATCTGGCACCCGGTGGGAAAAGGCTTTGAATCCACCGATACCAGTTGCAAGCCCGGCGATATTGCAGGAGACTGTGAGTATCTGATGCGTGCTGCCATAAAGGTCAATAATATCCGGGAAGATCTTGGCAGTGTTGGCTCCGTAATCGCACGTCAAATTGAAGACGCAATGTTGGGAAAAAGTTCTACCTTTGATGTTTCAGCTGCGGAAGAAAAACGCAAACGGGCGGGCAAGTATCTCGCCGCAGAAAAACGCCTGCAGGAACGAATCAAAAGGCTGCATGAACATTTGCTGGAAGCGGAAAATGATTTTCACTTGACCCCTCAGCACATTGCCAATGCGGTTCAAGTGGCTTTGGACATTGCGGGAAAACCTGCTTTAAAGCCTGTGGGACGTCCGGGTCTGCCTTCAGGAAGTGCCTTCGATGTCCCTGCGCTAAGCGGCTCATGGAGTCAGGCGTTGAACGGGCTGAACCATCCTCACACCGGAGAAAAGCGGGCGATCACCTTCGACCATGCTTTGATGAAGGGGCGTGAAGATCTGGTTCTGGCGCATTTGAATCATAAGCTGGTCCAGATGTCGTTGCGCCTTTTGAGGGAGGAAATTTGGAGCCTGGAAGATGTAAAACATCTCCACCGGGTGGCAATTAAAAGCGTTCCCGGAATTGAAAATCCGCAGGCGATAGTCTGGTCCCGTTTGGTTATTACCGGAGGAGACCATCACCGTTTGCATGAGGAATTGACTGTTTCCGGCGGAGAACTCCGGCATGATTCTTTCAGGCGTATTGCTACGCAGAAAGACTTGAATGCACTTTTGAACTCCGGTTCTGCGCTGGATAAGGTTCCTGATACCGCTTTTGCTGTTCTCAAAGAGCGTTTTCAACAGAATGAAACTTCTATTATGGCGGCTGTAGATGCCCGTTCACGTGACCGACTGGACACTTTGCGGAATACCATTGAGCTGCGCAAACAGGGGGAAATAAAAGATATCATCCACATTCTGGATGATTTGGATGCCAATATCCGCAGGGAACTGGACGAACCGGAAGAACTTCAGCTGACATTCGCTTTTTACAACGAAATGGAGCAGAATCAGCTGAAAAAGGACCGCAATGCTCTGCGTGCCCGGCTGGAACGGATTCCTGATGAAAAGAAACAGGAAACGGCAATGATCGAAAAGCACTATGCCGATCCCGAGGCGAGAACCTTCCCTGTGGCGGTCATCTTCCTCGTTCCGCAAACGAAAGCATGGGGGGCAAAATAATGGCAAGAAATCTTTCCAAACATGCCGAATGGCTTTCGCTGGTCGAAGTTTCCGGACCATTCCTGGCAGTCGCTGTATTGGACCGTGTGTTTCCGCAGGGATTGGAGGCAATCTATCCCGAAGCCAAGCGGCACATTCGTTCTGCGTATGAAGAATGGTGCGATGCTGTTTCCGAGGATGACAAGGATTTACAGGCGCTTCATAAGGAATGGGTGCATTTGGTAATTTCCGACTTTCTGGAGATACCGGACAAAGTTTTGCTGCCGGGAAATTCCGTTCAAGTTCCGTCAGATAACGGCGTCGGTGGCTATTCCCCGGAATTCGTGTTGCAGGATGAAGATGCCAAACCGAAACTTTTCGTTGGGGTCTATCCTCCGGGGACAAATCTTACCGCTATAGACAGACGCAGTGACTGGACAGCCTCTCCCCTGGACAAAATGACCAAACTCTGCCGGGTGAAGGACGTTCGCCTGGGACTGCTTACTAACGGCGAAGAGTGGATGCTTGTCAACGCCCCGAACGGCAAAACTTCCGGCAGTGTGACTTGGTATGCCCGTCTATGGTTCCAGGAACCGCGGACCTTGCAGGCGTTTTCTTCGCTTCTGGGGGTTCGTCGTTTCTTCGGTCCGGAAAACGAAACTCTTCCGGCGCTTATGGATGAATCGCTTGATTGTCTGGAAGAAGTTACCGACACACTTGGCGATCAGGTGCGCACAGCCGTGGAAGTTCTGATTCAAGGTCTGGATAAAGCGGATCAGGACCGCAACCGGGAACTCCTGCGCGATATAAGACCGGCGGAACTCTACGAAGCCGGACTTACCGTCATGATGCGGCTCGTTTTCCTTCTTTGTGCGGAGGAACGGGGGCTCCTGTTGCTGGGGACGGAGCTTTACGATCAGAATTACGCCGTTTCCACTTTGCGCAGTCAGTTGGCGAGCGAAGCGGATAAACACGGAGCAGAAATCCTAGAACGGCGGCACGATGCCTGGGCGCGTCTGCTGGCGATCTTTCGGGCCGTTTATGGTGGCTTGGAGCATGCCGAGGTGCGCTTGCCTGCTTTGGGCGGCTCCATCTTTGATCCGGATAAGTATCCGTTCCTTGAAGGACGAGCCAAGGGAACCTGCTGGAAGGAGTGCAATCCAACCCCGCTGCCCATTGACAACCGGACGGTTCTCCTGCTGTTGAACTCTTTGCAGGTGCTGGAACAGACCGGCGGCGCGATCCTGCTCTCTTATCGGGCACTGGACGTGGAACAAATCGGGCACATTTATGAAGGTCTGCTGGAACATACCGCTGCCCGTACACCGGAAATTACGCTGGGTTTGCGAGGCTCCGCCAAGGCGAAAAATCCGAACATCACCCTTCCGGAACTGGAATCGCTGGCGCTGGAACCGACCCAGCAGAGAAAGTGGAACGATACGGCGGCATATGCGATCACCCGGTACTTCCGGGTGGCCAAGATCTCCATGACGGCGCGGACGCTGAGTAATTTTCTGGAAAAGACGATGTTTGTGGCGATCATCTGGTTTGGAGCGAAGGCGGTGTTCGACGGGACGCTGTCGGTGGGAGCGCTGATTGCGTTCCAGATGCTCTCGGGACGGGTGACGGCGCCGCTGGTGCGGATTGTGGGACTGGTGCATGAGTATCAGCAGACTGCGCTGTCGGTCAAGATGCTCGGCGTTGTGATGAACTGTCCCGGGGAGCAGGTGGGCGGCTCGCTGCACCATCAGCTTCGGGGAGAGATCTCCATAGAGAATGTCTCCTTCCAGTACACGCCGGATGGACCGCGGGTGATCAAGGACTGCAATCTGCATATTGCGCCGGGGACGACGGTCGGACTGGTCGGGCGGTCGGGTTCCGGCAAGACCACGCTGACCAAACTCATTCAGGGACTCTATCCCCTTCAGGCCGGCATCATCAAGTTCGACGGGATCGACATCCGGGAAATCGACCGCTCGAGTCTGCGCTCCAACATCGGAATCGTGCTTCAGGACAACTATTTCTTCTACGGCACGGTGCGGGAGAATCTGACACTGACCAAGAAAGAGGCGTCGATGGAAGAGGTCATCTACGCGGCGCGGATGGCGGGGGCGGACGAGTTTATCCAGAAGATGCCGAAAGGCTACGATTCGATTCTGGAAGAGAATGCCTCCAATCTGTCGGGCGGTCAGCGGCAGCGTCTAGCGATCGCGCGGGCGCTGCTTCCGAATCCGCGGATTCTGATTTTCGACGAGGCGACCAGCGCGCTTGACCCGGAAAGTGAAACGCTTGTCCGGCGGAATCTGAAGATGATCGCCCGCAACCGGACCGTGTTCATCATCTCCCACCGGCTCTCGATTCTCTGCCGGGCCAACAAGATCGTGGTGATGGACAAAGGCGAACTGGTGGAAAGCGGAACACACCGGGAATTAATCGGCCGGAACGGCATTTATGCGGAATTCTGGCGTCAGCAGATGGGGACCGAAGATGATGAAATTTAATACAAAACCAAAAACGTTGAGGGAAGCGGAGGAGTTTCAGCCGGATGCGATCATGCTGGAGGCGCAGCGGCCGCCGTTTCCGATGCACGTGGTCTGGTTTCTGGTGGTGGCGCTGCTGTTTCTGATGATCGTGTGGGCAAGTCTGGCCAAGGTGGACAAGATTGTCGCGGCGGACGGACAGCTTACCACGGTGCGGCCGACCATCACGATGAAACCCTATGAACGCACCGTCATCAAGACTGTGAACATCCGGCCGGGACAGCGGGTGAAGAAAGGACAGGTACTCTTCACCTTTGATCCGACGCTGACGGAATCGGACTATGCCAAACTGCTGGAACAGCGTCAGAGCCTCAATGCGCACAAGCTGCGTCTGGAAGCGGAGCTGGTCGGCTACGACAAGCCGTTTGTTCTGCCGGAGAACCCGGATCAGGACATGAAAAACCAGCTCGGCATCTTTGAAGCAAGAAAGCTCTATTACCGGGAGAAAATCCGGTCCTACGACGAAAATCTGATCCGGTATGAAAAAACGCTGAAGGCGCTGCAGGAGAGTCTGACCCGCTACGAGGGACGGAAAAACGCCATCGGGAAAATCGAGAAGATGATGAGCGATCTGCAGAAGAAAAACATCGTTTCGCTGAAAGACCTTCTGCAGACGCAGGTCTCCTTTCTGGAGATGGCGATCCAGATCGACCAGCAGAACGTGCAGATCGTGGAAAACCGTCAGCAGATCCAGACCATTCTGGCGGAAAAGAATGCGTTCATCAAGGACTGGTACCGGCAGATCATGGAGGAGCATGTCAGCGTGAAGCGGGAGCTGATTTCGGTCAACAAGGATATCCCGAAAGCGGCGATGCTGGACCGGCAGAGCGAGCTGCGCTCGCCGTGCGACGCGGTGGTTCATGAACTGGCGCCGTTCCAGGAGGGATCGGCGGTGCAGGAGGCGGAAGCGCTTGTCACACTGATTCCGCTCAATGTCCCGCTGGAGGCCGAGGTGGACATCCCGGCAAAGGACATCGGCTGGGTCAAACTCGGCGACAAGGCGAGAATCAAACTGGATGCGTTTCCGTTCCAGCAGTGCGGAACTCTGGATGGAGAGGTGATCTACATCTCCCAGGACGCCTTCCACAAGGGGGTCCAGAGCACCGAACAGATGGAGGAGACCGACGCCGGAGGAAAACCGAGCAAAGCCTCCATGGGAGCGACCTACCAGGCGCGCCTGAAGATCTCGGGCGAACTCAAGGGACGCGGCAAGGACGCGCCGCTTCTTGCGGGTATGCGTCTGAAAGCGGAGATCAAGGTCGGGAAACGGACCGTCATCAACTACCTTCTCAATCCGTTTGTCAAAGCGCTCAGCGAGGGGATCCGGGAACCCTGATCGCCCGGAGGGGGTAAGGAACGGGAAGATGACGCGGATTCGAACAAGCTGTATTGTTCTGCGTCAGACTCCGTTCCGGGAATCGAGTCTGATCGTCTCGGCGCTTGCGCCGGAGGGACGGATCGACTTTCTGCAGAGAGGCGCACGCGGATGCGGAAAACGGAAATTTCCGGAAGTCGGACTTTTCCGGGAACTCGCAATTGAATACCGTCCGCCGGATGCGAAATCGACCTTTTTCTCGGTTCGCGATCCGGAGGTCCGGACGGTTTTTGATTCGATTGCCCTGCACACGGAACCATATCTGGCTGCCTGTGAACTGGCCGGATTTCTCCATGCCAATACGCATCCGATGGTGGAATCGGCGCAGACATACCGAGCGTTCCGGACGCTGCTTTCCCATTATACGCAGTCGGAGGAGGTGGAACCGTGGAAGATGCTGGTCAAACTGGCGTTTCTCAATGAAAACGGACTGATTCCCGAACCGGAACGGGAGGAGGAGGTTCTGCTGCTGAAATACCTTCTGGCTGCATCGCAGGGGGAGGAGGAAGCGCCTCCGCTCCGGGAGGAGTACCGGGAACGCCTAGGGCAATGGATCGACCGTCTGCTGCATCATCATGGATTCCGGACATGAGAGGAAAACCGGAAGAGTTTTTTTCCTCTTGTATTTCCGCAAAAGGGATGGTATATTGGGAAAAGAACCGGCAAAAACGCCGGATTCAACGATGAATCAGAAGGGGGGAATCATGAAAGATTATGTCTCGGACTGCCTTGTGCGCGATCTTGCCAATCGGGATCCTCGAATTCGACAGGTTCTGGAACAGCTCGGTATCGGTATGCCACCAGTGAAGCCCATCTGTAAATGTAAGTGCCCAGCCAGCCCCATCTGGATTTGAGGCAGACAGCGTGGTATGTTCTGCCACAAACCGGAATAATGGGAGGACGGCATGGGACGGGAAGGACGAGATTATTGGGAGGCGCAACTGTCAGCAAAGAGTTGAATGATTTTCTGCTTGCCGCCATAGAACCGACATGGGCTCCCGGGACAATCCGAAAATGGTATTCCGATCTGGTTGAAGCAAAATACAACAGCGTCAATGAGGGACAGAAAAAACGGGGCAGAAAGCCCATCTCTCCGGAAATAGTTGAAAAAGTCCTGCAGCTGGCGAAAAGCAATCCCGATTGGGGATATGAACACATTGCCGGAACAATGCGGTATCTGGGATACAATGTCAGCACGACAACGATTCGGCATATTCTGGAAGCGAACGGTATCGTTCCTGATCCCGAACGTCGATTGCGCGGAGATTGGTCTCAATTCATCGAAACGCAGCAGTATGTAACCGCATCAACAGATTTCGCCCAGGTGGAACGTTTGACTCCATTCGGACTGGTTCGTGAGAGCCTGCTGTTTTTTATGGACATCGGCAGCCGGGAAGTATGCCTGGGAGGTATTGTTCATAATCCTGACAGCAACTGGACTACACAGATTGCCAGAAACATGTGCGATATGTGGGACGGTTTCATGCTGGGGAAAAAATACCTGATCCATGATCGCGATCCGCTTTTCAACAAGAGATTCGATTCTGTTTTTGAATCTATTGGGGTTCAAATCAAGAGGCTGCCGCCGTTCACACCGCAGATGAATGCCCGCATGGAGAATTTCATTCGGGCGATCAAGACAGAGTGTCTGAACAAGATTATTTTTACTTCAGAACGGCAACTTCGGCTGGCGGTCAAGGAATATCTTGAATACTGGAACCATTATCGTCCCCATGCCGGGCTTGGCGGCAAAATGGTCAAACCGTATCCGCAGGATATGAATGCCCCGGTCAGAGAGGTTTCATTTCTTGGTGGCTTGCTTCACGGTTATCGACGGGAACCGATGGCGGCGTGAACGTGAGGAATTTATGCACCCCCGTTACGCGCGCGTGAGGATTTTCGCTCTTGTCAGAAAAAATAGGGATTTTATGATAGTCTGCCAGTCTGATTTTTTCGTATGACAGGTCATGAGTAGAGGTCGGAAGTTCGAATCTCTTTTCTACCATTTTCGCGATGTTCAAACTCTTTTTTGAGGTAGAATGAAGTTCCAGTTTCTCCCGGAGAATTTTTCGAGAAGTGAAAATGCTCATCCTTTTGAGACTCGAAAAATTCGCCATTTTGAGGTGGAGAGAATTTTTCTGGAAAATAAAAAAATGCTCGACCATATTGAATTTGTAAGCTGTCGGCTTTTTTGAAAGACCGGCAGTTTTTTTTTGACGATATTCCCGGAAGGGTCAGGAGGTTAGGTGCCAGATGGAACTCAATCCCCATGAGGCCAGGCCGTCGATGTAGATTCCCAGCGCCAGAGCCTGGGCATAGCGCGACCACCATTTTTCATAGCGGAACAGGAATACCAGGAACAGGCTCCAGACCGAATGGTGGATGTGCAGATAATAACGAGGTGCCAGCAGCAGGCTGACCAGCGCAATTCCGCCGACGGCCGACAGCAGCGCGCCGGCGTAGCCGTACAGCTGCTTTCTCCGGGCGGCTTCGATCAGGTGCAGGGCCAGGAGGACGGAAACCAGAGCTGAAGCGGTCAGCAGCGTCAGCAGGACGCCTGCCGCGGGTGCTTTCAGGTGCGCCCATTTCAGACTGAAGTTGATGGCCTGAATATAGCGTGCATAGCCGAAAAAAGAGGCGAGGACGGTCAGGGCGGCGTAGAGCAGTACCGGGAGAGTGTGCCAGCGGTTGAGCGGTTTTGTGTCCGGCAGTGTCCGGGCGCAGGCCAGGGGGGCCAGCATGACTGCGGCGATTTCCAATATCAGAATGGAGCGGAAACTTCCATCGAAGCTGTGCAGCGGGTTGGACCGATGCGAAGCAAGCCCCGCGGCGATCAGGTGGCCGATCAGGACCAGCAATGAGAGCATAAGAGTTCGTCCCCGATATTTCGGAAGAAAGCGCCAGCTCGCTCCGAACAGACCGAGCCAGAGCGCCGGCAACACCCATTCTGCCATCTGAAGTGATTCCCGTGTGTGAATGACAGCCTGTCCGTTTCAATATAGCATCAATTGCCGGTTTTTCCATTTCGGAATCCGTCATCGGGGCATTGCCGGGCGAAAAATCATTTTGCGGATAGTCGCCGATGAATTTGCGGCGCTCAGAGGTAAAGCTTCGCCGCCGGGCTGACGCCGATCCGGGTTTCGTCCGGCGTGAAGCCGGCGATGCGTTCGGCATAGCTGTTGGTCTGCCCCGTTCTCTTCATTTCCGGATAGCGGGCGCGCCACTCGTTGCCGAGCGGGTTCGATACCACAAGTTTCAGCCGGTTTCGGCCGGGGCGCAGCGGCGGCAGTCTGAAAATCCACGGCGCAAAGGCGCGGAGCCCGGCGGAACGGCCGTTGACGAAGAGCTCCGCCGAAGCGGCGACCCAGTCGAATTCAAGATAGCGCGGCATCGGTTCCGCGGCGTTGAATTCAGTTTCCAGCTCGATCACTCCCGAAAAATCCGGTTCGCCCTCCGTGAAGTCGCCGGAGGCCGGGAGCGGAACCGGCGAATGCGGCTCCCGGCGGCAGGTGATGTGCTCCCCGATCCGGCTGCGGAGGACGGAGCGGACGATCCAGTTCAGATGCGTCGGCTTCGCCTCCGCGCTTCCTGCCGGGGACGGCGGAACGGCTTTGCCGGTCGTCAGGATGCGCAGCTCGCCCGGCACGAGCGGGAGTTCGCACTTTGTTTCCGAAGTGCGGAACGGTTCGAGTTCGGCGTGAACCGGGTCGGGCGGAGCGAGTTCCCGCCAGCACTCCCCGGCACGCGGCCGGAAGGTGAGGAGCTTCCGCTCCGTGCTCTCATTGAAAATCATCAGCGACTCCCCTTCAGGGCGGCGGCAGGGCAGCACGCGGATTCCGCGCTCCGTTCCGGCGCAGATACAGGCATATTGCGCCAGGTCCGGCAGCGGTTCGGCCGGATGGCGGACGACCGGATTCCCGGCGGCGGCGAATCCGGCGATCGCCCGGCGTTGTTCCGGCAGCATCGGCTCTCCCGGGACGATCAGGAGTTTTTTCGAGGTGGCGGCGGCGAGGTCGTCTACTCCGGCGAAGCGCCAGAACACGAACGCGTCGTTCAGCTTCTCCTGCAGCGCTTCAAGCATGGCGTCGAAGGCGGAAGCCGCCGCTTTGTCGGAAAACGGTTCCGGGCGGTAGAAAATCCAGACCTCCGGTTCGATCGCGCCGGTGTCGTAATTTCCGGCCCACGCCCAATGGGCGGTCAGCGCGGGGAGGGCGTTCCAGACCGGGTTCCGCGGGGAGAGCTCGGTGGCGCAGCCGACCTTCGCCTCCCGCCGGTCGCTGTACGGGAACGGCATCGGCAGCAGGCGGTTGATGCCGCGCACAAGCTGGGCGTTTCCGGCCCAGTACATGGTTTGTCCGGTCACACCGTTGCCGTAGACGTTGAAGCTTTCGGAGAGCGCCTCCTTCCGGTGGTTGCGGATGGCCGACGATGATGCGAGTTTCGCATAATTGCCGTTTCCGCTCTCCGGATGGATCTGCCGCCAGATCGCATCGACGCCCGGCACGTCGAAGCGGTCGGCGCAGCGCAGAAAATCTCCGAGCGAGGCGGCGTGGAGGCTGTGAAGATCCTCGTTGTTCATGTGCCCTTCGAACGGGAGCCCGTGGCGGCGGCACCAGCCGGAGATGACGCCGTAGTAACTTTCGGCCGTCAGGGTCGCGTAGGCTTCGAGGTAGCGCCGCCGGGCAGCTTCTGCTTCGGCGGTAACCTCGGGCAGCCGGAACAGCAGCGGATAAATCTCCTCCACGTCGGAACCGTAACGGCTCCGGTAGTGTTCCGGCAGGCAGGGCGACCACGGGACTGCATCGCTGCCGAGTTCTCCGAAAAAGCGTGGTTCGTCGGTGAAAATGCCGCCGATGGTCCGGCCGAACTCATCGCCGAGCTCCCGGCGGTAGCGTTCGTGGACCAGCGTGAGGAACAGCTTTGTCGCCCGGGCATTCATGAGGTCGGGGTAGCCGCAATCGATCCCTGCGTTGCGCGGTGCGATGCTGCCGTCGGCGCGGCGCTCCAGAACGTGAATGCCGAATTCCGGGCGCCGCTTCACGAGTTCGCCGTTCGCCGTGCCGGAGGGCCAGCCGCCTTCGTCGTAGATCATGAAGCGGAGCCCGAGGCGGCGGCACTCGTCGACGGCCGTTCGGGCCAGGCGAAAGAACTTCCGGCCGAGATAGCGCATTTTCATGCCGCTTTTGAAGTCGCTTTTACGGAAATTGTCCGGCATCGGGTGCAGGTAGACCGAGCGGAAGCCGGCCGCCCGGATCTGCGTCAGCTGTCGTCGGATGCCGTTCGGGGTCGGGTCGGCGTTCCAGTACCAGAAAATTCCGGGCATGGCGTTCATGGGATGATCCTCCTGCGTTTTCCGGATAAGATAGCCGGTGCCGCCGGAAAAATCCAGCGGCGCTTTCCCGTAAAACAGGAAAAATGCGCCGCGGGAAATCGGAGAGGGCGGCCGGTCAGAAATCGAACGGGGATTTCCGGCGGGCTTCGACGGCTTTGCGGATCGTCTCCTTGAAGCTGCCGAGTTCGCCGTCCGCCGCGCAGACCGGAATGATTTCGAAAAGCTCGTGCGAAAGCTCGGAACGCAGGAGCTCGAGATTCTCCTCCGCGCCCGGCAGGTCCATCTTGTTCGCCACGATGATGGTCGCGCGCTTCGACAGCCCCTTCATATAGAGCTCGAGTTCCTCGCGCAGGTGCGCAAGGTCGTCCCACGGGGTGCGCCCGTCGACGCCGCCCATGTCGAGCACGTAGGCCAGCACGGTGGTGCGTTCGATGTGCTTCAGAAACGCATGGCCGAGCCCGACGTTGTCATGCGCTCCCTCGATGAGCCCCGGAATATCGGCCATGGTGATCCGGGAGTAATCCGGGTATTCGATAACGCCGACGACCGGATGCAGCGTTGTGAACGGATATGGCGCGACCTTCGGCCGCGCAGCCGAAACCGCCCGGAGCAGCGTCGATTTGCCGGCGTTCGGATAGCCGACCAGACCGACATCCGCGATGGTCTTGAGCTCGAGGCCGATTTCGCGCTCCTCCCCGGGTTCACCGGGCTCCCACTCGCGCGGCGCGCGGTTGGTCTGCGTGGCGAAACGCGGATTGCCGCGTCCGCCGCGTCCGCCGCGGGCGACGACGATCTGTCTGCCCGCTTCGTCCATATCGGCGATCACCTCGCCGGTGGAGCGGTCGGTCACGACGGTGCCGACCGGCACCTTCAGCGTGATGTCCGGAGCCTTGCGCCCGTGCAGGTTCGAGCCTTTCCCGCCGGGGCCGTTCTGCGCCTGGTAGTGACGGTTGTAGACCAGCGCCTGCAAGCTCTGCTCGCTGTTCGTCGCCTCGAGGATCACGTTGCCGCCGGCGCCGCCGTCGCCGCCGTCCGGGCCGCCGCGCGGAACGAATTTTTCGCGGTGGAAGCTGCAGCAGCCGTTGCCGCCGTCCCCCGCCTTCACGGTAATGGTAGCCTTATCCACAAACATGGTTCGATTTCCCTCTCCTGACAAAAAAGCCCCGAAGACAACTGTTCTCCGGGGCTCTCTGATTTATTGCAGCAAATCCGGCTGCCGAATTACTCGGCGGAAACCGGAACGATGCTGACCTTGCGCTGCGTCTTGCGGAACTCGACGGTGCCGTCGCAGAGCGCGAAAAGCGTGAAATCGCGGCCGACGCCGACGTTCTCGCCGGCATGGAACTTCGTGCCGCGCTGACGGACGATAATCGAACCGGCGGAGACGCTTTCGCCGCCAAACGCCTTGATCCCCAGAAACTTCGGATTGCTGTCGCGGCCGTTGCGGCTGCTGGACTGACCTTTTTTATGTGCCATCTTGTCAATTCCTGTTTTATGTTATGTCGAATAAACAATCAATCATCGAACAACTAAAATACACCGGAATTCGGAAAATGCAAACCCCCGCGGCAAAAAAAATCGAAATGACGGCGATTTCCGGCAGGAAACCGCGGTGGCCGGGCTTGCGCTTTCGGCCGGGCGGCGGTATATTATGGAATAACCGCGCAACGAGGATTTTATGACGATGACATTCATGCAGGCATTCCGGAAGTTCATCCGCTACTATCGCCCGTACCGCGGGCTGTTTTACTTCGACATGATCTGCGCGCTGGCGGTCTGCGCGATCGACCTCGCGTTTCCGCAGATCCTGAATCTGCTGACCAAGAATCTGTTCCTGCAGCCGGCGGAGACGATTCTCTCCGCGCTCTGGTATATCGGAGCCGGGCTGCTGGCCATGTATATCGTCCGATACGGCTGTCAGTACTTCATCACGAGCTGGGGGCATATCATGGGCGCGCGCATGGAGAGCGATATGCGGCAGGACCTCTTCAATCACTACCAGCGGCTCTCGTTCACCTATTACGACCGCAACAACACCGGTGAAATGATGTCGAAGCTCGTCAGCGACCTGTTCGACATCTCCGAGCTCGCGCACCACGGGCCCGAGAACATCGTGATTTCCACGCTGAAAATCATCGGAGCCTTCACGATCCTCATGTTCATGAACGTCCCGATGACGCTGCTGCTGCTGGCGGTCACGCTGATCATGGTCGTTTTCAGCCTCGGCAAGAATCGGCGTATGCACCGGATTTTCATGGACAACCGCCGCAAGATCGCGGCGGTCAACGCCCGCGTACAGGATTCGCTTTCCGGCATCCGTGTCGTGAAGTCGTTCGCAAACGAGGAGGTCGAATGCGAGAAGTTCGACGACTGCAACCGCAGTTTTCTCGATTCCAAGACCGACAGTTATAAGATCATGGGCAGCTTTCACGCCGGGAACAGCTTCTTCCAGGGGCTGCTTTACACGCTCGTGCTGGTGTCGGGCGGCTATTTCATCGCCGTGGGCAGACTCGAGCCGATGGCGCTTGCGATCTACGCGCTCTACATCGGCATTTTCCTGAATCCGATCGAAGTGCTGATCAACTTCACGGAGCAGTTCCAGCGCGGTTATTCCGGCTTCAAGCGGTTCATGGAGGTGATTCAGACCCGGCCCGAAATCACCGATTCGCCGGATGCGAAGCCGCTTGCCCATGTCGAAGGGCATATCGTTTACGACCACGTCTCCTTCCGCTACGGCAACGAGGCCGAAGTGCTTTCGGACATCAACATCGACATCACGCCGGGGAAAACCGTCGCTCTCGTCGGTCCGTCGGGCGGCGGCAAGACCACGCTCTGTTCTCTGCTTCCGCGTTTCTACGACGTGACCGGCGGCGCCGTGCTGATCGACGGACAGGACGTCCGCAGCGTGACGCAGCAGTCGCTCCGGAGCGCGATCGGCATCGTTCAGCAGGAGGTTTATCTGTTTTCCGGCAATATCCGCGAAAACATCGGCTACGGCAAGCCGGGCGCAACGGATGAGGAGATCGTCGCGGCGGCGAAACGGGCGAACATCCACGACTTCATCCAAACGCTGCCGGAGGGGTACGACACCTTCACCGGCGAGCGCGGAGTCCGTCTCTCCGGCGGCCAGAAGCAGCGCATCGCCATTGCGCGCGTATTCCTCAAAGACCCGAAGATCCTGATTCTCGACGAGGCGACGAGTGCGCTCGACAACGAGAGCGAGCGGTTCATCCAGTCCTCGCTCGAGGAGCTGGCCCGCGGCCGGACCACGATCGTCATCGCCCACCGGCTGTCGACGATCCGCAACGCCGACGAGATCATCGTCATCACGCCGGACGGCATCCGCGAGCGCGGCAGCCACGCCGAGCTGCTGAAGCGGGACGGGCTTTATGCGAAATATTACAACATGCAGTTCGAAGGGCTGAACTGAGAGGCGTGAATTTTTTCGGTTTTGATTTGCATTCCGCCGGGAGACGGGTTATTTTTTGTGTAGAAAAGAATGAAAACGATCCCATAAACGATTCAGAAAGGGCGGCGATGAAAGAACGTGTTTTCACGGTAATGAACAAGGCCGGCATCCATTGCCGTCCTTCGAGTGTGATTCTGAACACCATCAATAAGGAATTTCCGTACCACACCTTCACCGTCGAAACCGGCGACGGCCAGGAGACGGAGCTCAACAGCATCCTGACGCTGATTTCGCTCGGACTCACGGTCGGAAGCAAGGCCGTGCTGAAGGTGGAGGGGCCGGACGAGGAAAAGGCGGTCCAGCGCATCGGCGATCTTTTCGAAAATGAATTCGACTTCCCGCCCCGGTAGGGAGCTGCGGGCTTTTCTCCGTTCCTGCTTCGGGCAGTCGCGGCGGCGATGGTTTTTCTGCCTGGCCGCCGCCGGAGTTCTGCTGCGTGTCCTCTATCTGTGGCAATTCCGGGCGTCTCCGCTGTTCGATGCCGCGATCGGCCCGGACGTGCAGGAGTATTACGATCGGGCGCTCGAAATTCTGAATGGCGAATTTTTCCCGCCCGGCGCCGATCACCATGCCCCGTTTTACAGCTGGATGCTCGCCGGTATGCTGGCGGTCACCGGCGGCTCCATTCCGGCGGTGCGCATTCTGCAGCTCGCGCTGAATTTCGCGGGCTGGATCGTCTTTTTCGCCGCTCTGAGGCGGACGCCCGGCATTCCCCGTACTGCGGGCTGGAGCTTCTTTGCGCTCGCCATGCTGTATCCGGTTCCGCTTTTTCATGAGTCCCAGCTTATTTCGGAGTCGCTGCTGGTGCCGGTTCTGGCCGGCTGCTTCGCCTTTCTTTCCGCGGCGGAGAGTGCCGCTGCGCCCCGGCAGCGGTTGTCCCGGCTGGCCGCCGCCGGCGTGTTCGCCGGCGGCGCGGCGATCACCCATCCCCTGACGCTTGCGTTCGGCGCGGCGGTTTTTCTCCGGCTTCTGTTCCGGCGCCCGCGCCGGAATGCGGCGGCGTTCGCGGCCGGGATTGCGCTCTGCGTGCTGCCGGTTTCGGCGGTCAACAGCCTGCGGGCGGAGCGGCCGGTGCTGGTGCAGGCCGGCGGCGGCTTCAACTTCTGGCTCGGCAACAACCCGGAGGCGACCGGCGGCTGTTATCTGCGTCCCGGCCGCCGGTGGGATGCGCTTCACCGCGATGCGGAGCAGGAGGCGGAGCTCCGCCGTATTCCGGTCGACCGGGTCTGGCTCGGCCGGGCGGCGCAGTTTCTCGTTGCGAGTCCCGGCGACGCGCTGCTGCTTGCCGCGCGCAAAGCGCTGCTGGTCTGGAGCCCGCGGGAGCTGATTTCCGGAGCGGACCCCGATTTTCTGCTTCGTGAAACCGGCGTCCAGTGGTACGGCGGACTGCTCACGCTGCCGGTTTTCGTGCTGTGCGGCATCGGGCTCGTTCTCTGCCGGAAAGGGCTGTTCGCCGGCCCGTACTGCGGTTATGCGCTGCTGCTTTTCGCCATGTGGACGGCGCAGATCCTGACCGTCACTTCGGGGCGTTACCGGACGGCGATGCTTCCGGCCGTCCTGCTCTTTGCGGGCGTCGGCATTGCGGGGCTGAACTGGCGCCGCTGGTTTCTGCTGCCGCCCGCCCTGCTGGGGATTTCGGTGTTGTTCCAGCTGCCGGTTCGCGGCCGCCCGGAGGCGGCCTCGCTGCTGGGCGAAGCCGCGCTCCGGAAGGGCGAGCTCGACCGGGCCCGCCGCCTGCTCGAATTCGCATCGCGCGAGATCGATGCACCGGACCGCTTTGAAAACCAGCTCGGCAGCATCGCCATGCGGACCGGGAATTTTGCGGAGGCCGAGACGCGTTTCCGCCGGGCGGCGGCGCAGGTGCCCGGCAAGCCGGAGGCGTGGATGAATCTCGCCAATCTGCTGGCGGCGGACCCTGACCGCCAAAGCGAAGCGGACGAAACGTACCGCAAAGCGCTGGCCCTCGCTCCGGATTATGCCGATCTCCATTTCAACCACGGCCTTTTCCTGCAGAAAACCGGCAGGCTGGCGGAAGCCCGGGCCGCGTTCGAGGCGGCAATCCGGCTCGTGCCGGACCATGTGCCGGCCCTCAACGGCCTGGGAACTGCCGCGCTGATGACCGGCTCCCCCGGCGAAGCGGTTCGTTATCTCGAACAGGCGCACCGACTTGCTCCGGAGAATCCGCAATATCTCGGCAACCTGGTTTATGCCTGCCGCGCCGCGGGCGACGCGGAGCGGCTGGAGCGCTACGGCCGCCGCCTGCGGAGGCTGACGGAACGGAATGAGTGACAAAAATGTAACTTTCGTGGATTTTCCCCGTGTTTTGTCTTCGCTGTCGCACGGGTCCGGAAAATAAATGACAAAAATGTAATTTTATTGCAATTTGATGACAATATTGTTATTTTTCAATATTTTCCAGCGGGAAATAATTTGCATCCGTCGTTATCCGCCAGGTAATTACATATTCTGGCATGTTTTTTGCTATTAAAAAATAATGCATTTATCACAATGCCGAACCAAACGAATGAAAGGTTTTACAAAAATGAGCAATTATGTCGATCGCGTGCTGTCCGGGCTGCAGCAGACCAACGGCCATGAAAAGGAGTTTCTGCAGAGCGTAACCGAAGTGCTCGGCTCCCTCTCGAAGATGCTCGAGGCCCAGCCGAAATACGAGAAGCACAAGATTCTCGAGCGCATGGTCGTTCCGGAACGCGCCATCATCTTTCAGGTTCCGTGGGTGGATGACAAGGGCGGGATTCAGGTCAACACCGGTTACCGCATCCAGTTCAACAGCGCGATCGGTCCCTACAAGGGCGGGCTGCGCTTCCATCCGTCGGTCAATCTGTCGATTCTGAAGTTCCTCGGCTTCGAGCAGGTCTTCAAGAACAGCCTGACCACGCTGCCGATGGGCGGCGGCAAGGGCGGCGCGGACTTCGATCCGAAAGGCAAATCCGACCGCGAAGTCATGGCGTTCTGTCAGAGCTTCATGCGCGAGCTCTTCCGCCACATCGGGCCATCCACCGACGTCCCGGCCGGCGATATCGGCGTCGGCGCCCGCGAAATCGGCTATCTCTTCGGCCAGTACAAGCGCATCGTCAACAGCGTCGACAGCGTTCTGACCGGCAAGGGGCTGAATTGGGGCGGCAGCCTGGTCCGTCCGGAGGCGACCGGCTACGGCGCGGTCTACTTCGCGGCTGAAATGCTCAAGACCCGCGACCGCGGTTTCGACGGCGCCCGCGTGCTGATCTCCGGCTCCGGCAATGTCGCGCAGTATGCGGCCCAGAAGGCGACCCAGCTCGGCGGCAAGGTGCTGTCGCTCTCCGACTCGAACGGCACGATCATCGACGAGGACGGCATCGACGCCGAAAAGCTCGCATTCGTCCAGGAGCTCAAGAATGTCAGGCGCGGCCGTATCGCCGAATACGTGAAGCAGTATCCGACCGCGAAGTATTATGAAGGCAAGCGCCCGTGGACGCTTGCGAAGTGCGACATCGCCATGCCGTGCGCGACGCAGAACGAACTGAATCTCGACGAGGCCAAAGCGCTTGTCGCCAACGGCTGCATCTGTGTCTGCGAAGGCGCGAACATGCCGACCACGCTCGACGCGACCCAGTACTTCCTGCAGAACAACGTGCTCTTCTCGCCCGGCAAGGCTTCGAACGCCGGCGGCGTCGCCACCAGCGGCCTCGAGATGAGCCAGAATGCGATGCGTCTCTCCTGGTCCCGCGAAGAGGTCGATCAGAAGCTGCACGGCATTATGATCAACATCCACAACGCCGCCCGCAACGCCGCCGCCGAATTCGGCGAGCCGGACAACTACGTCATGGGCGCGAACATCGCCGGCTTCCGCAAGGTCGCCGACTCGATGATCGATCTCGGCATCTGACCGGACCGCGTCCCGGTTTCGGACCGGGCGCCGGATTGATCTGACGGATTCCGGAAAGGGCACCGATGCTGCTCTTTCCGGAATCCGTTGTCTTTTTCGGTTGCATTTTACGGCCTGGCGGGTACATTATATGCTGAGCAACACGCTTTCGGCCATGAAGAAGATACGGAAAAGGAAACGATGAACCTGTTGCGGAACGAAACCCTCAGACGCTGGACCCGGCAACCGTTTTTTTATTTTCTGGCCGCCCTGGCGCTGGCATTGCCGCTTGCCGCCTGCACCGCGATTCCTTCGCTTGATGTGGCCGGCAGGTATGCTCCGATGGCCGATGCGCTGGCAGCCGGGGAGTGGCGTTATGCGTTCCATCCGCGCGTATCCCCGCTGCTGCCGGTTCTGGGCGGCGTCTTTTCCTTCCTGTCCGGCTGGAGCGGTTTTGCCGGAGTGAAGCTCGCGGCTTCTCTGCTGTTCGCGCTTGCGGTGTTTCCGTTGTTCGCACTCTTCAAGCGGGTGTTCTCCGAGCAGGTCGCCTGCTGGGGCGTGCTTTTTTTCCTGTTCTGCTCGCATGTGCTCCGTTATGCGGGCGAGGGGCTGCGCGATGCCGGAAAAACCCTGCCGCTGGCTATCGCCGCCTGGGCTTTGATCGGACTTCGCTCCGCTCCGCGGCAATGGAGGTATTACCTCTGGCTCGGCGCCGCGTTTGCGCTCGGAACCGCCATCCGTCCCGAGCTGATGGCGGTCATCGGCCTCATTCTTGTCGCGGCGTTCCTCTGCGACTGTGCCGGAAACCGGCTGCCGTACCGTTCCGTCGCCGCCGGCGGGTTCGGGCTGCTTCTGCTTGCCCCGATGTTCTGGAGCAACTATACGGCGACCGGATATCCGGTGCCGGATATCCGGTTCATTCCGCTGATCCGGAAATTCGCGGCGAATAACCCGCCCGCCGTTTCCGTTCCGGTCCGTCCGAAGGTCGTCCTGCCGCCGCCGTCCGAGCTTCTGCCGCCTCCCGTCAAGCTGCCGGACGCGGTCCTGAAGGCACGGCAGACCGGCAACCGCTGGTATGAGGCGGCAGGTTATCTGGAGGGGCTTTTCGAGGGCAGCTATCCGTACTTCCTGATCCCGGTCCTGCTCGGCATCGGCTGGCGGATCAGGCGCCGGGAGTGGAATGCCGGGGAGAGCATCATTCTCGCCATCCTGATCGGCCATGCGCTTCTGCTGACCTTGCAGAACGTCATTGCGGACGGTTACCTCGGGTTCTCCAAACGCTATCTGATTCCGGCTGCGCCGCTCGCCTTCGGCTGGTGCGGCTGGAGCGCGATCATGCTCTGGGGAGTCCTGAAGCGGCGCTTCCCCGCCTGCTGCAATTTCAGGACGGCTTGTGCCGTCACGGCGCTGTTGATGACCGCGCTGTATGCGGACGCCTTCGGCCCGGTGATCCGGGAGCATACCTCGCGCAAGCAGTCCGCCAAGCGGCTGGCGATCGAAAAAGCGGCGGCGGTGATCCGCGCCGACTATCGCGGGGAACGCAGAACCGAACGGGAGTTCACGCCGTACCTTTATCGCTCGAACCGCCGGCCGCTGGTCTTGGCATTTGACGATATCAAGCCGGCCGTCTATCTCTCCGGCGGTTCCTGCACCGCCGATCCGTCGCGGGCCGACTACATCATCACCGGCCGCGGCGGCTCCGCCCCCGGCGGAAGCTGGACGCCGCTGGCCCGGATTCCCGGACGCAAGGACGAAGCTGTCGTCTGGCGCCGGAATCAGGAGCGCGGGTTTTAGAACTTATCAGTTGATTTGCTCTTGATCCCCGGCAAGCCGCCTGCCTTCGGCCGTGGTTAAAAGCGTTCGACCGCTTTCACCGCGTAGCGTCTCTTCGCGCTTTCGCTCATGGAGCCATCCGCCCGGACCTCTCCCCAGGCAGGCGCTTCGTTTTCATAACCGAAGCTGAAGCCGTCGTCGGCGAAAAGGCGGGCCGGTTCCGGGGCGCTGCCGTAAACGCGCAGAGTCAGCCGATGCTGCATGCCGTCTTCGATATATTCGACCGGGTCGGCCAGCGGAATCACGCTGTTCTCTTTGACCAGGATCGGCAGTTCTCCGATCGCCGGAGCAAGCCGCACCTCTGCTTCATGCCGTTCGCCGGTGTGAAAATCGCGCCAGACTCCGGGCGGCAGCGGCAGAACGAGCTCCGTCA
This sequence comes from Victivallis lenta, assembly GCF_009695545.1. NCBI lineage: Bacteria > Pseudomonadati > Lentisphaerota > Lentisphaeria > Victivallales > Victivallaceae > Victivallis > Victivallis lenta. Next base: position 47,716 of record NZ_VUNS01000030.1, read on the forward strand.
TCCCGGCGCGGAACGGTGCAACCAGCAGGCGTTCGCCGGCCAGCCATGCGAAATCGACGTCGCGCAGCCGTTCGTCCTCCGGATAGTCCATCGCGAGCGCCCGGAACGGCGGCGTCCCCTCGAACCGGTAGGCCGCGAACGCCGCGTAAAGGTACGGCAGGAACCGCATCCGCAGCTGCAGCGTCTCGCGGGTCAGGACCTCGAGATGGGCCTGCTCTTCGGGCGGATAAAACTCGTTTCTCACGTTGCGTTCGCGCACCAGCTGCCGCCACGGCGGATTCGGCATCATCCAGATATTCAGCAGCATGAGCGGCGAAAGCACCATGGTCTGCAGCCGCCGGATATAATCCTCCGGCGAAGCGGCGTGCCGGAATTCCGGCGTCCAGAGCAGCCCCGAAAAGCCGCTGGTTGTCACGCCGCGGATGAATTCGGCATGGTCGTAGAGGTCGCTGTAAAGCACGAACGGCTGCGGCGGAGCGAACGCATGGGCATTGCGGACCAGCCCGTAAGTGCGCACGCCCGCGTCGCGGCAGGCGCCGTCGACCACATTCATATAGTGTGTGCCGAACATCGAATGCATGGTCTCCCCGTCGTGGCCGGACGGAAAGCGCGAACACTCCGGGAACGACCACGGACTTGAGATGAAATCCGAATTATCGCATTCGTCGAGTTTGAAAGCGTCGATGCCGCGCCGGGTCAGCCGTTCGGCGTGATGCCGCCGGAATGTTTCGCGCGCCGGAGCCAGCGTGAAGTCCGGCACCAGGCCGTTCCAGACCTTGAAGTCGCCGGAGTACGGCCGCAGCTCCTCATAAAACGGCGCGTCGGGATGCGTGAACGCATGCTCCCAGAGATTGATGCGGAAATGCTGCTCCCGGAGCCGGTTGACGAGCGCTTCCGGTTCCGGGAAACGTTCGGGACTCCAGGAAAACGTACAGGAGTAGGCGTGGCTCTGCCAGCCCGGTTCGAGGCCGAAAACGTCGCACGGGATATGCTTTTCGCGCAGTTCGGCGGCCAGCGACAGCGCTTCGCCGGCCTCGAAAGCGCCGCAGGCGCGGTATTGGCAGCCGAGGCCCCATTCGGGCGGAAACGCCCCGCCGCCGCAGAACAGGACATAGCGCCTCACCGCATCAAGCAGCGCCGGGCCCGAAAACAGATAGATTTCGACCCCCTGCGCGGCCGGAATATCGACGACCATCGGGGCGGAGACTCCTTCTTTTCCGGCGTAAAGCTCGGCTTCGGTCAGGCGGATGCCGCCTGCTTCGTCCGTCTGCTTCCGGGCGTTCAGCAGTTCGTTGCCGCCGCAGTAGAAGGTAGCGTAGCGGGCCGTATCGACCAGCACGCCGTATCCGGCGGTCGAGAAATAGAGCGGGCAGGGCGCATGGCTGTCGCCGGTGTCCACGGCCGGATCGCTGTTGACGCGGAGCGTCCGTTTCCTGCCGGTGTGACGGAGCCGTTTCAGGTTGAGCCCGAAACCGTAGATATCCTCGCCGGGCGAGAGCGGCAGTTCGAGGCGGCAGCCGCGCGTCGAAACCGAAAAACGGATCTGGCCGGCATCGAACGGCGCGGCCGCGGCGGGCAGGGCGGCGAGCGCCTCTCCGCGCGGCGCCCTGACATAAACCTGTTTCGACGGAGTGTCGGATTCCGGCGTGCCGAACGCCAGTCGTGCGACGCCGGGAAAAAGCTGCTCCATATTCTTCATCCTTCCTTGACGATTCCGGTTGCATACATGTTTTCAATAAGATAGCGTCCGAAAATGTGATTGCAACCCGGCGGCACCTTGACAGCGTCGAAAAAATGCGCTACATTGTCCGGTCTCTGAAGCAATGTCCGATACAGGAGGAATCTATGAAATCGTACCGCAGGGAGCTTACGCTCACGCTGCCGCAGCGCCGGCAGTTCGTCAACATCACGCCGCAGGTCGAAGCTGCGCTCGAGGAGTCCGGCATCCGCGAAGGGCTGCTGCTCTGCAACGCGATGCACATCACGGCTTCCGTGTTCATCAACGACGACGAGCCGGGGCTGCACGCGGATTTCGAAACCTGGCTCGAAAAGCTCGCGCCGGAGAAACCGCACAGCCAATATGCCCACAACGGCTATGAGGACAATGCCGATGCGCATATGAAACGGCAGGTCATGGGCCGCGAAGTCGTTGTCGCCGTGACCCGCGGGCGCCTCGATTTCGGACCGTGGGAACAGATCTTCTACGGCGAATTCGACGGGAAACGCCCGAAGCGGCTCCTGATCAAAATCATCGGCGAATAGAGCCTTCCGATTTGAAAAAAGCCGGTTGCCGCGCTATTGTAACATATTGCGATCCGTCGCAGGAAGTGCAAGCGTTCATTTAGGAGAGCCTTTTTATTATGCCGCTGGATATTCAATGGTTCATTTATGCGCTGATCAGCAACGGCGCCATCACCCAGGCGGATGCCGATCGTTTTTATCAGTCGCTCGGCGCGAATCCCGACCTCGAAGCGTATGCGCAGCTCGTGCTCGATCAGCTGGTCAGCGGACTTTCCGAGGAGGATCAGCAGTCGGTCCTCGAACAGATCCAGTCGGTGATCGATTATGCGGTCGCCCAGGCCGAGACCGGCATTGCGCCGAACCTGCCGCAGAACAAGCCCGCCCGGCCCGGTTTTCCGGGCGGCGCGGCGGCGGCCCGGCCCGGTTTCCCTCCGGCGCAGCGGGCTGGGGCTTTCCCTCCGGCTCAGCGGGCGGCGGCGTTTCCTCCGGCGCAGCGGGCGGGGGCCTTTCCGCCGGCCCGGCGCGGCTACATTCCGCCGTCCCCCGGTTCCCGCGATATGGGCGAACCGCCGGAGGAGCGGCGCGGCGGTGACGGCGGCCGCGCGCGTACCGCCATCGTGCAGGATTCGGCCACGCGCTTCGACAGCGTCGACATCGACCTGTCGCAGATTCAGTCTTATGCGGATCTGCCGAGTCTCCGAAACGTCTCCGAAATGAGTGATCCGGAGCTTCAGCAGCTCGTCATCACGCTGTTGACCTGTCTGCGCGCACTCGGCGCGTCGGACCTGCATATTTCGGCGGGTTCTCCTCCATTCGTCCGCCGGATGCTCCAGATCGAACGCATCGACGACTGGGTCATCCCGGAAGAGGATGCGTTCCGGCTCAACACCGTCCTGCTCTCAGCCGAGCGCAAGAAGCGCTTCGAGGAGGATATGGACATCAACTTCGCGCTTGAGATCGGCGCGGACCGGTTCCGCGTCTGCCTCATGATGCACAAAGACGGCTCCGCAGCCAGCTACCGCCTGGTACCGGATCATATCTGTTCGCTCGAGGAACTCGGTTTTCTCGACCATGACGTGACCCACATCAAGCGCCTGCTCGACTATCACAACGGTCTTGTGCTGGTCACCGGCCCGATCGGCTCGGGTAAAACCACGACCCTTGCGGCGATGGTCGACATCATCAACGAAAAACGCACCGACCACATCATCACGGTCGAAGACCCGATCGAGATCCTGCAGAATTCCAAGAACTGCCAGGTTACCCAGCGCGAGATCGGCAAACATACGATCAGTTACCGCACTGCGCTCAAAGCCGCGCTGCGCGAGGACCCGGACGTCATCGTCATCGGCGAACTGCACGACCTCGAAACCATCGAGAACGCGATCACGGCTTCGGAAACCGGGCACCTCGTCATCGGCACGCTGCACACCAGCGATGCGGCCAATACGCTGAACCGCCTGCTCGATGTGTTTCCGCCCTCGCAGCAGCCGCAGATCCGCGCCATGACGGCGGGCAGCCTGCGCGGCATCATCTGCCAGCGCCTGATTCCGGCGGCGGACGGCGGCCTGACGACCGCCTACGAAATTCTGATCAACAATATGGCGGTGGGCAACATCATCAGCGAAGGCAAGGCGTTCAAGCTCAAATCGACCATGCAGATCGGCAACAAGCAGGGCATGTGCACGCTCGACCAGTGCCTGCTCGAGAAATACAAGGCCGGCCTTATCACCTACGAGGTTGCGAAATACTACATGCACGACCAGGCCGAAACCGCGCAGCTCGAACGCGAATACGCGATCCGGCAGGCGCAGCAGCTCCAGGCGAATTAATTGGGTGGAAAGAGAGAGCGAAACAATATGGAAACTGAACCGATCATCAATCAATACCTGCGTCAGATGCTCGAACTCGGCGGGTCCGACCTTCACCTTTCGATCAATTTCCCGCCCAAGGCGCGTGTTCACGGCAATATCATCGAGCTGAACGATGAGCCGATCACGCCGGAATACATGGAGCAGATGCTCAAAGAGATCTGCATGCCGAAGCGGTGGGAGAAGTTTCTGGAGACCCACGACCTCGATTTCGCGCATGAAATTCCGGGGCTGGCCCGTTTCCGTACGAACTACATGTACAACTATCACGGCATGGGCTGCGTCATGCGCCAGATTCCGAGTCGGATTCTGACGCTTGAGGAGCTGCACATGCCGGAGGTGCTCAAAGAGATCTGCTCGCTCAAGTCCGGCCTCGTGCTGGTGACCGGCCCGACCGGTTCCGGCAAGTCGACCACGCTGGCCGCCATGATCGACTACATCAACGAAAATTTCAGCAAGCACATCATCACGATCGAGGACCCGATCGAATTCGTGCACCAGAACAAGAACTGCACGATCGTCCACCGCGAGGTCGGCCTGCAGGCGGAATCGTTCCCGACCGCGCTGCGCGGGGCGATGCGCTCGGACCCCGATATCGTGCTGATCGGCGAGATGCGCGAAAACGACACGATGCGGCTCGGGCTCACCTGCGCCGCGATGGGCATGCTGGTTTTTGCAACCATGCACACGAACAACGCGCCGAAGACCATCGACCGTATGATCGACGCATTCCCGTCCAACGAACAGGCGCAGATCCGCACCATGCTGGCTGAATGTCTGCAGGCGATCGTTTCGCAGCTGCTCTGCCGCAAGAAATCGGGCGGCCGCGTCGCCGTGCACGAGGTGCTGCTCTGGACCGACGGCCTGCCGAATACGATCCGCGAGGGGCAGATTTCGAACATCCGCACAATCATCGATGCCGGCGGCGGCCGCGGAATGAAGGCGATGGACAATTCGATTCAGGCCGAATTTGATGCCGGAAATATTTCGGCGGAAGAAGCTTACATGAAAGCAAGCGACAAGGGGCGCTTCCTGCCGTTCCTCGAAGCGGAGGAGGCGGCCGAGAAAGCCGCCCGCGCCGCGGCGGCCGAAGAAGAGGAAGCATAAAAAGGAGTCTCCGCCGGAATGTTCGGGAAACTTTACGCCGCATGGCTGAAAATTGCCGGACTCCACCGCTCCGACGACGAAACGGAGCGGGGAACTTGGGTCAACTTCTTTTTTCCGCGTCTGCGGCCCGGCTTCTTCATCCGCATGACGGTTGTGGCGGTGCTGGCGGTATTGCTTTTCACGCTGGTTCTGATGCCGTGCCGGATCAACGGCGGCAGCATGATGCCGACCTTCCCCGAGCACGGTTTCACCTTCTGCTACAAGCTGCGTTATCTGTTCAGCAAACCGAAGCGGGGCGACATCGTCATCATCCGGTACAAGGACAAGACTTATTTCCTGAAACGGGTGATCGGGCTGCCGGGTGACACGGTCGAATTCCGTAACGGCGATCTTTATTTGAACGGCAGAAAGCAGAACGAGGCGTATGTCCGGTACGCATCGGATTGGAATCTGTCGCCGCGCAAGGTTGAGCCGGGTCACTATTACGTGGTCGGCGACAACCGTTCGCAGGGGATCAACGAACACATCTTCGGCAGCGTGCGCGCGGACCGCATCGTCGGTTCCCCCATCTGGTGACCCGGATACCGGCTTTCAGAGAATACCGGTGTGTTCGAGCAGGATCTTGAGTCCGATGAGGACGATGGCGGTTCCGCCGGCTGCCATCATGATTCTTTCGCCGGCCAGCGTTCCGAGCTTGCGCCCGAGCAGAACGCCGGACGCCGAAGCCAGCGCGGTCACAATCCCCATGGCCGCCGCCGGCAGCCAGATGCCGGTTCCGGCGAAGGCGAGGCTCGCGCCGACCGCCAGCGCGTCGAGACTGGTCGCCACGGCGGGGATGAAAAGCGCTTTGGGAGCGAAGAAATCCGGCGGGCAGCTGCATTCGCCGCCTTCCTTCCGCCGCTCCTCTTCGGATTCCGGCCGGATTCCCTCATAGATCATTTGGCCGCCGACGACTCCGAGCAGCAGAAACGCGAGCCAGTGATCAACCGCCGCAACCACTCCGGCCAGCAGCGTTGCCGCGAAGTAGCCGATGAGCGGCATGACGATCTGGAACGTCCCGAAGAAAGCCGCCGCATTCACGGCGTTCCGCCGGCAACGGCCGGTGCGGTCGCAGAGCGCGCCGCCCACCGAAACCGCGAAAGCGTCGATCGACACGCTTACGGCGAGAATCAGTACTGCTGCAGAAGACATCGTTTCTCCGGGAAAGAAAAAAGCGGCATTCCGCCGCTTTCGCAATGATTTATTTCATCAGCATCGCCATGACGGCTTTTTGAACGTGGAGACGGTTTTCCGCCTCGTCGAAGACGATCGACCGCTTCGGATCATCCATTACGCCGGCCGAAACCTCCTCGCCGCGATGGGCGGGCAGGCAGTGCAGGAACTTCGCATCCGGCTTCGCAACGGAGAACAGCTTCTCGTTGACCTGGTACGGGGCGAAGAGCTTCATGCGCCGCTCGCGCTCCTCCTCGAAGCCCATGCTGACCCAGACGTCGGTGTAGAAATAGTCGACACCGGCGGCGGCCTTCATCGGGTCCGCCTCCCAGCTCACGTTGGAGCATCCGGCGTAGAGCGCCCGGTCGGGCTGCTCCTCCGCCGGGGAGCAGAGCACAAGCTCCATGCCGGTCAGCCGCGCGGCGAGGATCAGCGAATTCGCGATGTTGCTGCGCGCGTCGCCGTAGAACGCCATTCTGATCGACCCGTCGGTCCGCCCGGAATACTCCCGGATGGTGAGCAAGTCGGCCAGAATCTGGCACGGATGGTATTCGTCGGTCAGCGCATTGATGACCGGAATGTCCGCTTCGCGCGCCAGCTCTTCGACTTCGGCGTGTGAGAAGGTCCGGATCACGATGCCGTGCAGGTAACGGCTCAGCACTTTGGCCGTATCCGCCACCGTCTCGCCGCGGCCGATCTGCATCTTGCTCTGATCGAGATAGAGCGGGCGGCCGCCGAGCTCGCCGACGCCGACTTCGAACGAGACCCGGGTCCGGGTCGAGGATTTCGCGAAAATCAGCCCGACGCTCTTGCCGGCCAGCGGCGTGAACGCGGTTTTGCCGCGTTCGGCCTTGAGCTTCGACGCGAGTTCGAAAATATGTTCCAGATCGTCCCGGGTGATGTCCCGGAGCGTCAAAAGGTCCTTCTTCATCGGTTATCCCTCCTGTATGGCGGCATTCAGCTCTTCGAGAGCGGCCGCGATTTTGCCGATTCCTTCATCGGCTTCGGCGCGGGTCAGGTTCAGCGGCGGCAGCAGCCGCAGCACGGTTTCTCCGGCGGTCAGAACGACCAGATTCCGCTTGAGGCAGAGTCCGGCCAGCGTCGCCGCCTCGCGGTCGAGGACGACGCCGATCATGAGGCCCATGCCGCGGACGCCCTTGACGAACGGATATTTCTTCCCGAGCTCCCCGAGCTGCCGCCGCAGGTATTCGCCCTGTTCCCGGCAGTTTTCAAGCACGCCTTCATTGTCGAACGCCTCCTGCACCGCGAGCGCGGCGGCGGAGACGAGCGCCGTTCCGCCGAAGGTGCTCGCATGGGTTCCCGGCGTCAGCGTATCGGCGTATTTGCGTTTCGTGATGAAGCCTCCCATCGGCAGGCCGTTCGCAATCGCCTTGGCCATCGAGAACGCATCGGGTTCGACGCCGAAGCTCTGCCAGGCGAAACGAGTGCCGATCCGGCCCATGCCGCACTGCACTTCGTCGAAGAGCAGCAGGATGCCCTTTTCGTCGCAGAGTGCGCGGACCTGCTTCAGATATTCCAGATCGGCCGGCAGGATGCCGCCTTCGCCCTGCACCGGCTCGAGAACGACGGCGCAGGTTTTATCATTAACCGCATTTTTCAGCGCTTCGATATCGTTGAACGGCACCTGCCGGAAACCCGGCATATCCGGTTCGAAGCCCTTGCGGTATTTCGCGCGTCCGGTGGCGGCCAGTGTGGCAAGGGTCCGCCCGTGGAACGAATTGTCCATCGAGATGATCTCGTTGCGCCCGGAGGCGTTGCCGATTTTGCGGGCGAGCTTGAACATCCCCTCGTTGGCTTCGGCGCCGGAGTTGGCGAAGAACACCACGCCGTCGAAGCAGTTTTCGATCAGCTTTTCGGCGAGGCGCGGCATGACTTCGTTCATATAGAGATTCGAAACATGCACGAGCGTCGCGGCCTGTTTCCGGACCGCGGCGGTCACGCCCGGGTGGCAGTGCCCGAGGTTGCAGACGGAGATTCCGGTGGCGAAGTCGAGATATTCGCGGCCGTCGGCGTCCCAAAGGCGCGCGCCTTCACCTCGCACGAAGAGAATCTTCGGCGCATAGGTGGGCATCACGTACTTCCGGTACCGTTCGACGGTGGCCTCATAAAGGTTTTCCATGATTATCGACTCCTTAGTTTTGGAAAACACTCACCTGAGTTTATGTGAGTGAAAATCGTTACTATAACACGATTTCATGAAAATGCAAGTCGATTCCGGAAATAAAAACGACGGAGAGAGAATGTCGTCGCCGGGAGGCGGAAATTCCGGAAAAAACGGTCCGGACGATTGCAGTTTGCGGTTTTATCGTTATACTTACTGAGGAACGCATGCGGAAGCGCAGAATCGAAAGGAAGGAACAGCCATGGACAGTCGGATGAATCAGTTCGTCAGGATCAGCCGGAAGAACAGCCGCTATTTCGAGTATGAGGACGGCACGCCGTTCGTCCCGGTCGGCATGAATCTCTGCTTCGAGCGGTTCAGCGGCGATGATGCGGAGATTCTCGCAATCTACCGCCGCTGGTTCCGGCGCTTTTCGGAGAACGGCGGGAATTTCGCGCGGATCTGGCTCGGCGTTCCGTTCCTGAACCTCGAACCGGAGAAACCCGGCGTGTTTTCGGAGCGGAAGCTCGAAAATCTGCGGGCGCTGGTCGCGCTCGGGCGGGAGTACGGCATCCGGCTCAAATTCACGCTCGACCATTTCCGCGACCTGCGGCCGGTCCGCCAGGCCGAGATGTTCCCCGGGGCGGCCTGCTTCCAGAACCGGGTCTACCGGCGGGAAAACGGCGGTTTCGCCGACACGGTGGAGGAGTTCTTCAACGGGGAGGCGGCGCGGGCCAATTTCGTCCGCAAACTCGAGCTCCTGAGCCGGAACTTCGCGGATGAGCCCGCCGTCATGGCCTGGGAGCTCTGGAATGAAGTGAACTGCGTCGGCCCGGTGTCGCTCTGGAAGCCGTGGACCGAAATCATGCTCGGTGAACTGCACCGGCTGTTTCCGAAACAGTTTGCGCTGCAGAGTCTCGGCAGCTTCAGCGATTTTTATGCATATGATCTGTACGACGAGCTTGCGTCGCTCGAGGGCAACGATTTCCTGCAGGCGCACCGCTATCTCGACCCCGGCGCCGAGATCGACGTCTGCCGGGGGCCGATGGATCTGCTCTGCCGCTCGGCCGTCGCGGAACTTTGCCGCCGCTGTCCGGAGCGGCCCGCGATTCTGGCCGAAACCGGGGCGGTCGAGTGGTGCCACTGCCGGGCTTCGCATCTGTATGAGCTGGACCGGGAGGGGACGCTGCTGCACGACGCGCTGTTTGCCCCTTTCTTCGCCGGAAGCGCCGGCTGCGGCCAGTTCTGGCACTGGGACCATATCTATGTCGACCGGCACGATCTCTGGCATCACTTCGGATGGTTCGCGCGCGCAATCGCCGGAATCGATCCCGCGGCGGAAGATTACCGGCCCGAGCTGCGGGAGAACCGGCGGCTCCGGTTCCATATCCTGCGGGGAAACAGTCACGATCTGGTCTGGCTCCGCGACAAGGCGGACTGGGCGGACGAACTCGACCGCGGCATCGCGCCGGAACGGTTCGCGGAGCTCCGGGTACCGGTCGAACAGTTGACTGCGGCACCGGTTTCGCGGGTCGAATTTAATTCGCCGTGGGAGGACGGTGCGGAACAGGCGGCCGTCCCGGAAAACGGCGTGATCACCTTCCCCCCCTTCCGGCGCTCCCTCGTCGCCAGGCTCTGTTTCTGAATCGGTAAAGTCATATGCGGCGCGCGGTCAGGCCGATGCATCGGATTGGCCGGGCGCCGCGTTTATTTGCCTGGGATGGCGTATTTTATATATTTATATCATAATATAAAATAGATTTTGCTGCGTTTTTTACAGCGTGTGATCATATTTCCTTTGCTTTTTTATCGAAACGGTATTGACATTTGGGGGAAAATGCGTCATAATCATATTAAAGAATACAAAATGTGCGCCGCCGGCCGGACTCTCTCTCTCTCTGAGCAGGAGTTGCGGCGGCGGAGGAATACGGCGGAAACGGGAAGAGGATGAATCACAAGCTTGCCTTCAAACGTGCGGGGAATGCGGATTCGCCGCTGTACATGCAGGTAGCCGATACGCTGCGTTCGCTGATCGACAACCGCATGCTGCGCCCCGGCGAGAAAATTCCGCCGACGCGGGAGCTGCGCGACACGTTCGAGGTCAGCACGATCACCGTCGAAGCCGGAATCCGGAAGCTGGTCGAGGAGAATTACCTGATCCGCCGCCCGCGGCGCGGAACCTTCATCAACCCCGCGCTCGGCCGGAGCGGGCCGCGGACCGGCGAAAAGCTGACCATCCGCATCATTTTCGGCGAGATCGACCTGAATGATCTCTACTGGTACATTGTCCTGAACGCGATCGAGAGCTCTCCGCTGCTCGAACGGGCCGACAAACTGTTCACCACGCTGCGGGCCGCCTCCCTGACCCCGGAACGCATTGCGGAGCTGACCGACGGATGCGCCGGACTGATCCTCTGCGGCTACTCTTCGGTCCGCTTCACGGAAGAGCTGATCCGGCGGGGAATCCCGTTTTCGATGATCGGCGGCTTCAGCAGCGCCGAGGAGCCCGACGGACCGGAGATCGATGCGGTCGTGCACGACGATGTGCATCGCGCCTATCTGTCGACCCGCCATCTGCTCGATCTCGGCCACCGCGACATCTGCTGCGTCGCCGGGCCGCGCGGCAGCCGCCTGTGCCGCGATATCGAAGCCGGATTCCGCTCCGCCATGCGCGAATTCGACCTGCCGGAGCGCGAGTTCGACTTTGCGACCGTCGACGGCCATACGATCGGCGAGGGGCGCGAGACCGGCCTGCGGTTGCTGACCCGCATGGCCCGGCCGAGCGCGGTCTACGCCTGCGACGACCGGCTGGCGGTCGGTATTGCCAAGGCGGCGTTCCACCTCGGCTTCAGGATTCCGGACGACCTGTCGATCATCGGCGGCGGCAATCAGGAGATCGGCCGGGTCGTGACGCCGGAAATCACTTCGACTCCGAGCTATCCCGAGCGTTCGGCCGCCATCGCCATCGGGAAGCTGCTCGGACAGATCCGCGATCCGGAGCACCGCAAGTCCTGCACGGTGCTTCAGATCGACGAGCTTGTCATCGGCGGATCGACCCGAATCCGCCGCCCGCGCGGAGAGTGATGTCTGTTCCGCCTGTCGAATTGGGAATATCGGAAAATCGCAAATCAAGGAGTGAAGCACCATGAGAAAAGAGAGCCGTTTTACCCTGATCGAGCTTCTGGTGAATATGTCACAATATAACCGTAATTCCGCATAATAACGGGTATGTGAAGCTTCCGTGTACGGTCTGTCATGATGTAACTCCTTTTGGTTAAATGAATTTATTCGGCCTCTGGCGGCAAAATTGTTCTGTTTGCTCTTCCTGGTCTCGTCCGTCTTCATTGTCGTGGGATTCGCGGGGGAAATACAT
>NZ_VUNS01000031.1 GCF_009695545.1 Victivallis lenta
ACTTTGGACCAGAAGCCGTCCGATACTTCCCATGCTTTTGTCGTTGCCATACTCGCCTCCATTATCTGATAGGATAATATGGCATATTATTTTTAATTTTCAACTCCTATTTAGGGATAAGCTCTAAATCCGGCAGGCCGATCACTATTACCAATCCCGAAATGACCCGTTTTATGATGACGCTGGATGATGCCGTCAATCTGGTCATCTACGCCTGGCGGCACGGCGATAACGGAGATCTCTTCGTGCAGAAAGCCCCGGCCGCGACGTTGGCCACGCTGGCGCAGGCGCTTAAGGAGCTCTATCAATCCGATTCCGAAGTGCGGATTATCGGCACCCGGCACGGGGAAAAATTATATGAGACGCTGGTCACGCGCGAGGAGATGGCAAAATCCGAGGATATGGGAGATTACTTCCGGATTCCGTGCGATACCCGGGATTTGAATTATGACAGATATTTCGAGGTCGGATCGGAAAAAATCAACGAGGTCGAAACCTACCATTCCCACAACACGCGGCGTCTGGATGTCGCGGGCATGAAGGAACTGTTGAAAAAAATGAAACTGATCCGGCAGGATCTGGGGTTGGGCGATGGCGGCTGTTAAAATAGTGGAAGGTGAAATTTTCCGCGATGCGCGGGGCCGGATTTCCAGTCTGAACGACTTTCGGTTTCCCGGCGTGGAACGTTTTTATTTCATTCATCATCCTGATATCACGATAATCCGCGGCTGGCATGGGCACCGGTTTGAAAAAAAATGGTTTTACTGCGTCAAAGGTGCATTCACGCTCGGCCTGGTGGAAATCGACGACTGGGAGACGCCGTCACGCGGGCTCAGGCCGGAATTATATCACCTGAGCGAGCAGAAGAGCGAAATCATCTGCGTCCCCGAAGGCTATGCCAACTGCATCAGGGCCGAACAGCCGGACTCGGTGCTGCTGGTGTTTTCCGGAAAAATCTTGAGCGAAGCCCAGGCGGACAGCTGGCGTTATCCTGCTGACTACTGGTTCGATTGGAGCGCCGTAAAATGATTCGAGTCGGTATTACCGGTCAGCCCGGTTTTGTGGGGTCCCATCTTTATAATCTGCTGGGAACCATGCCTGAGGAGTTTGAGCGGATTCCCTGGGAAGACGCTTTTTTCGCCGATCCCGCCGGCCTGCGTGAATTTGTGCGCAGCTGTGATGCGATTGTACATCTGGCGGCAATGAACCGCCATCCGGACCCGGGAGTGATTTATGACACGAATGTCCGTCTGGTCAGGCAGCTGATTGATGCGATGGAGGCGGAAAAGGTCACGCCGCACGTGCTGTTTTCCAGCTCGATTCAGGAGGAACGCAACAACCCCTACGGCGACAGCAAAAAGGAGGGCCGCCGGCTTTTCCAGGAGTGGGCGGAGCGTACCGGAGGGCAATTTACGGGGTGCATAATCCCCAATGTTTTCGGTCCTTACGGCCGCCCCCATTACAATTCAGTCGCGGCGACGTTCTGTCATAAACTGATCCGCGGAGAGGAGCCGGAAATTCAGGTCGACAATTCAATCAAGCTGATTTATGTCGGAGATCTCTGCCGTGAATTTCTCAAATGCATCCGCTCGGGAGCGGGAGTCAATCCGTATCCGGTTCCGTGGCGGGATGAGCGCAGGGTTTCCGAACTGCTGGCGACCTTTCAGCGCTTTCGGAGCCTCTACTGCGAACAGGGGGTGATTCCGGAACTCCCCACCCGATTTGATATCCAGCTGTTCAACACGTTCTGCGGCTACATCGATTATGCCCGGTTTTATCCGTTCGCCCTGAAAAAGAACAGCGACGAACGGGGAATGTTTGTCGAAACCGTGAAGCTGGACCGCATCGGCGGGCAGGTTTCATTTTCAACCACACGTCCCGGAGTCACCCGGGGAAATCACTATCACACGCGTAAGATCGAGCGGTTCGCCGTCATCCGCGGGAAAGCGCGGATTGAACTGCGCCGGGTCGGAACCGCCGAAAAGCTTGCGTTTGAACTCGACGGAGAGCATCCGGCATTCGTGGATATGCCGGTATGGTACACGCACAACATCACCAACATTGGAACAGACGAACTTTATACGATTTTCTGGATCAATGAGTTTTATGATTCTGACGATCCCGATACTTACTTTGAGAGGGTATGAAAATGACCGAGTCCAAATTGAAAGTCATGACGATTGTCGGAACCCGTCCCGAAATCATCCGCCTGGCGGCGGTTGTCAAGCTGCTGGACAGGCATGTGAATCACAAAATGATTCACACTGGCCAGAACTACGATTACGAACTCAACCAGGTTTTTTTCGATGATCTGGGCCTGCGCAGGCCCGACTATTATCTGGGGGTGGACACCTCCAGCCTGGGGCATGTCCTGGGCGAGACCCTGATCAAAGTCGAGGCAATCTTCCATGAGGAAAAACCGGATGCCGTACTGATTCTGGGCGATACCAACGCCGCCGTTGCGGGAATCATGGCCCGGCGGATGAAAATTCCGATCTACCACATGGAGGCCGGAAACCGGTCGTATGATTTTAATGTTCCCGAGGAAATCAACCGGCGGATCATCGATCATATCGCGGATTTCAACCTGGTCTACACCGAGAATTCCCGCCGGCATCTTCTGGCCGAAGGGCTGCCGCAGCGCCAGATCTACGTCACCGGCAGTCCGATGTACGAGGTGCTGAATCAGTATCGGAATAAAATTCAGCAGTCGAAGATTCTTCAGACCTTGGGGCTGGAAAAGAACCGTTACTTCATTGTCAGCTGCCATCGGGAAGAAAACGTCGATTATCCCGGCAATCTGCGCAAGATCATCCTGTTTCTGAATATGATTGCGGAGAAATACGACATGCCGGTGGTCGTCTCGACTCATCCGCGTACCCGCAAGCGGATCGAAGCTCTGGGCGATGTCAGGATCGACTCGCGGATTCAATGGCTGAAGCCGTTCGGGTTCTTCGATTACAACGCATTGCAGCTCAATGCCAAATGCGCGATTTCCGATTCCGGCACAATCAGCGAGGAATCAAGCATGATGAATTTTCCTGCGATCACGATCCGGCAGGCGCTGGAGCGCCCCGAGGCGCTGGATGCGGGAACCATCATTCTGACCGGACTGGACCCGGAAACCGTATTGAATTCCATTGACGTCGTGCTGGCGGAATTTCGGGAAAACGGCGGCAAATACGATAAAATCTGTCCGGAATACCAGGTGTCGAACACCTCATGGCGGGTTTTGAAATTGATTCTCGGCACGGCTAAACTGGCTAATCGCTGGGAAGGCGTCGAATTAAAGCATTGAGTCGTCTATGAAGATTCTGATTCTGACGGAACGCTTCTTCCCGGAAGAGTTTCTGATCAATGATCTGGCGGCGGAGTGGCGGAGCGCCGGCCATGAAGTGGAGGTGCTGACTCAGGTTCCGAGTTATCCCGGGGACCGGATTTTCAGCGGCTACCGCAATCGGTTGTTCCAGACGACCCGGGAATTTCACGAGATCCCGGTACACCGGGTGCGGACCGTGCTCGGATACAATACCGGGGGCGTGAAGCGCAAGATCGTCAATTACCTGAGTTTCGCCTTCTGGACCTCGTTGTGGGCGCTGGCGAACGGCTGGCGCTGCGACCGGGTGTTCGCTTATCATACCGGGCCGCTATCCATGGCCAGCGCGGGGATGATATTCCGCTTTGTCTGGTGGCGGAAGTGCATGATCTGGACGCAGGATGTCTGGCCGGACACAGTCTACAGCTACGGCATCAGGCCGACGCTGCCGATGCGGTTGTTCCTGAATCTCGTGGTCCGGAGCATTTACACGGCATTCCGGACAATCACGGTGTCGTGCCCGGGATTCGTCGGAAAGCTGAAACCCTATACCCGGAAGAAAGTTGTATTCCTTCCGCAGTGGACGACCCATGACACGCCGCTGCCGCCGCGCCGTGCCGACGGGAAGAAAATCTTCACGTTTGCCGGCAACATCGGTTCAGTCCAGAATCTGGACAAGGTCATTGACGCTTTCGGAAAGCGGAACCGCGCCGATGCCGAACTGCGCATCGTCGGCGGCGGAATTTATCTGGACCGCCTGCAGAAACAGGCGGTTGACAACGGCTTTCGCAACATCGTTTTCACCGGGCGGCGTCCCAGTGAGGAGATGCCGGAATATTTTGCGGAATCCGATGTGCTGATCATCTCGCTGAAGCCGGAATTTGATCTGACGATTCCGGCCAAGTTTCAAGCTTACATCGCGGCCGGCCGGCCGATTCTGGGGCTGGTCCGCGGCGATACGGCTGACCTGATCCGGCAGCATGATCTTGGTCTGGTCGCAGACCCGGCGGATGAAGCGGCGATCGGCCGTGCGTTCGACGCGATGTGCGAGGCTCCGGCCGCCAGATTCGCGGACTGGCGTGAACATGCGCTGGCGTTGTCCCGCGATGAATTCTCCCGGGAAAAAACGATTCGCAACATGACAAATCTATTGGTTCATTGACAATACGGCAGGAAAGAGAATGAAACGAGTTCTGGTAACCGGCGGCAGCGGCTTTTTGGGCAGCTTTCTTTGTGAAAAACTTTTGGAACAGGGCAACGAGGTGATTTGCGTCGATAACTTTTATACCGGTGCGAAACGCAATATCTATCATCTGCTGGATGATTCCAGATTCGAGATGATCCGGCATGATGTGACGTTTCCGCTGTATGTGGAGTGCGATGAAATCTACAATCTGGCCTGTCCGGCATCGCCGATTCATTATCAGCGCGACCCGGTGCAGACCGTAAAGACGTGCGTACACGGCGCAATCAACATGCTGGGACTGGCCAAGCGGCTCAACGCGGGGATTCTTCAGGCTTCAACCAGCGAGGTTTACGGCGATCCCGCCGTGCATCCGCAGGAGGAAAGTTATTGGGGAAATGTAAATCCGATCGGGATTCGCTCGTGCTATGATGAAGGGAAGCGCTGTGCGGAGACGCTTTTCAACTGTTATCGGATGCAGTGCGGTTTGAGGACGAAATTGATCCGGATTTTCAATACTTACGGTCCGCGGATGCATCCGAACGACGGTCGCGTGGTGAGCAATTTCATTTTGCAGGCACTGCAGGGGAAAGACATCACCATCTACGGGGACGGCAGTCAGACCCGGAGCTTCTGTTATCGGGATGACCTGATTGACGGAATGATGCGGATGATGGCGACTCCGGACGAAGTGGCCGGCCCGATCAACATCGGCAATCCGGAGGAGTTCACGATTCTGCAGCTGGCGGAGACCATAATCGAGCTCACGGATTCGAAGTCGGAAATCGTTCGCCGGCCGCTTCCGGCCGACGATCCCAGGCAGCGCAGACCGGATATCGCCAGAGCGCGGGAACTGCTCCGCTGGCAGCCGTCCACGCCGCTTCGGGAGGGATTGAGCAGGACGATCGCATATTTTGACGAATTGCTCAGAAGTGATCGTGCGTTCTGCATGGGACAGTGAGAAAAACACGGTGGAAAGCATTCTTCGCGCCGGTGCCGGATGTCTTCGGCGGCAACTCGGCTGCGGAGATCAGAAAGGCGCTTCTGCCGACGGCGGTTGCACTGCCGCAGTTTGCATGTTATATTGTCGAGAAGCGCGGATGCGCGATCGAGCGGCCGCGCAATCCGGCCGGAAGTGTGACTGTGGGGTAAAAACGTGAAAAGAGCATTGATTACGGGCATAACGGGTCAGGACGGTTCCTATCTGACCGAGCTGCTGCTGGAGAAGGGGTACGAGGTGCACGGCATCATCCGGCGTGCGAGCAGCTTCAACACGGGGCGGATCGACCATCTGTACCGCGATCCGCATCTGGACGGAGTACGGCTGTTCCTTCACTACGGAGACCTGACCGATTCGTCGAACCTGAACCGGCTGGTCGAAAAGATCGCTCCGGATGAGGTGTACAATCTCGGTGCGCAGAGTCACGTGCGGGTGAGCTTCGAGGTTCCGGAGTACACGGCGGAGACTGACGCATTGGGGACTTTGCGGCTGCTGGACGCGATCCGGGAAACCGGGGTGCCCGCCCGCTTCTATCAGGCGTCTACTTCGGAGCTTTACGGAAAAGTCGCGGAAGTGCCGCAGACGGAAGAGACTCCGTTTCATCCGCGCAGTCCGTATGCGGTTGCGAAACTGTACGGCTTCTGGATCACGAAGAATTACCGGGAAGCGTACAATCTTCACGCCAGCAACGGGATACTGTTCAATCACGAGTCTCCGCGGCGGGGCGAGACCTTCGTGACGCGCAAGATCACGATGGCGGCGGCGCGGATTCACCGCGGATTGCAGGAGTGCTTCTATATGGGCAATATCGATGCCTGCCGCGACTGGGGGTATGCTCCGGATTATGTCCGGACGATGTGGCTGATGCTGCAGCAGGAAACCTCTGACGATTATGTGGTTGCGACCGGCGAAATGCATACGGTCCGGGAATTTATCGAGAGAAGTTTTGCATATCTCGGCCGTCCGCTCGAGTGGCGCGGCGAGGGTGTTGACGAAACCGGCATCGACACGACGACCGGAAAAACGGTGGTCCGGATCGATCCGCGCTACTTTCGTCCGGCCGAAGTCGAGCAGCTGCTCGGCAATCCTGCCAAGGCGAAGGAGAAGCTCGGCTGGAGGCCGGAGGTGAAGTTCGAGGAACTGGTCAAGATCATGGTGGACGGAGATTTACGGCTGCTGAACCAGCCCGGCTACGAGATCGGGTTCTGAACATGATCGACAAAAACGCGAAAATTTTCATCTGCGGCCACCGCGGCATGGTCGGCAGCGCCTGCGTGCGGAAGTTTGAAAAAGAGGGCTACTCGAACATTCTGAAACGCGCCCGCGCCGAACTCGACCTGCGCAATCAGCTTGCGGTGAAGGAGTTCTTCGATGCCGAACAGCCGGATTACGTGATTCTGGCCGGGGCGAAGGTCGGCGGAATCATGGCGAATAAGACGCATTGCGCGGAATTCCTGCTTGAGAACCTCGAGATCCAGAACAATGTGATCATGCAGAGTTACCTGCACGGAGTCAGGAAGTTCTGCTTTCTCGGCTCGAGCTGCATCTATCCGTGCCGTGCGCCGCAGCCGATCAGAGAGGAGTATCTGCTGACCGGGCCGCTGGAGCCGACCAACGAAGGTTACGCGCTGGCCAAGATCGCCGGGTACAAGCTCTGCCTCTATTTGAGCCGGCAGTACGGCTGGAACACGGTGAGCCTGATGCCGTGCAACCTCTACGGAACCAACGACAACTACGATCCGGAGAACAGCCATGTGTTCCCGGCGTTCGTGCGGCGTTTCGTGACGGCGGCGCGCGAAAACAAGACAGAAGAGGTGCTCTGGGGAACCGGTTCGCCGCTGCGGGAGTTCCTGCACGTGGACGACGTGGCGAACGCGGTCTACTTCTTCCTGCAGAACCACAACGACCCGGAGGTCGTCAACATCGGCAGCGGCAGCGACATCACCATCAGGGAGCTGGCCGGAAAGATCGCCGCTGCGGCGGGATTCAGAGGAGAAATCAGGTGGGACGCCTCCAGACCCGACGGCATGTACCGCAAACTCATGGATTCGAGCAAAGCGAGAAAACTTGGATGGAAGCCAGAGATTACGCTCGATGAAGGGATTGAACGGACTGTGCGGGAGTATGCCGATCTGAAATTGTCATGAATATGGCTTGTCGCCGGGAATTTAAAGGATGCAGAAGAAGCTGTCCGGGACTGACGGGATTCGAGACAAGGCGAATCGTTATCCGAAATGCGAAATTTCGGCAATCGGATTCGTTTTGGCATCACTTCGCGTCAATCACCGGATCGGCATGCTTCGCCCGGCTGCGAGCCGGGGACGGACGATCGTTTTTTTATGATTCTGATGGAAGGTACGCCGTTGAAACGATTTCTGGCAGCGGTGCGGAAACGGTGTGATTTCTTTCGCGTTTCCGGCTCCGGCCGGTGCGACGGGCGGCCCTGTTCTTCGAGCATGCCGTATTGTCCGTATGGGCGGGAGAAGTCGTGTCCGCCGTTTCCCGCAAAAGAAGAAAATGGCGATATGAATGCGGATGTGAAGGGAAAGAAGTCCTGGTGATCATGCCGTTTGGGCTTCCTGTCCGTTCCCGGGAATTCGTGCTGTATCCTCCGCCGGCTGCCGTTTGTCGGTGCAGCTGCGCGCCTGAGGCATGGCCGAAGAAGAGCGACAATCGTAAGGGAAGCGGTAATAACCGGTTCCATTCCGCTGCTTCTCTCCGGCGGCCGGGGCGCGTCATCCCGGGCCCCGGACCGGCAGAGAGCCGGAGCCGACGTCGGCTCCGGCCGCTTTTATACGCCTCCTACGCCTTCAGAGAGTTGAAGTAACCGAGGTAGTCCCGGTTCGCTTCGAACATCTCGTTGACCATGGCACGGGTCTCCGCCAGCGAAAGCACCGCGCTGGTCAGCGGATCGAACATGACCGCCTGGAAGATCATGTGCGGGTCCTTCGCAAAGAAACCTTCGATGGCGAGCTCTTCACACCGCGCACTGATGTTGTTGAGCAGCGCAAGCTGCGGCGGCAGCGCCCCGACACGGCAGATCCGCAGCTCGTCGCGGGAAGCCGCCACCGGAACCTCCACGCAGCAGCCGTGCGGCAGATTGTCGATCAGGTTGAAGTTGCGGACATTCCCGTTGAATTCGTACCGCGTATTGTCGCCGAACACCGCGTTGAAAATGTTGCTCGCATATTCGTTGCCGCGCGCCAGCTCGACCGGTTTCGCCAGCTCCTCCTGCGTCAGCTCCTTCCATCTGGCCTGGCGCTCTTCGTAGTTCTTGACGATATAGGCGTATTCGCCCGGATTCCAGCCGGTCCCGTGCGTACAGTACTTTTCGATCAGGTCCGGGCGCTTGCGGAACCAGGCGTTGTATTCGGAGTTGTGTCCGCTCGACTCGGTCACGTAGTAATCGAGCGCGAGGAACATCTCGTTGCGCACGATCTCCTCGTTGTAGACCTCCTTGCGGGCGGTGATCGCCTCGCGGATCAGCGGATATGCGTCCTTGCCGTTCCACTTGTATTCGAGGTAGAAGGCCTGATGGTTGATTCCGGCGCAGGTGTAGGTGATCTCTTCGACCGGGGCGCCGATCCACTTCGCCAGCATTCCGGCCGTTCCCTGCACGGAGTGACAGAGCCCGGTAATGCGCAGTTCGGGGTAGGCGCTCTGCATGCCGCGGCAGAGCATCGCCATCGGGTTCGTGTAGTTCAGCACGATCGCGTTCGGGCAGCACTCGCGGATGTCTTTGCAGATGTCCAGCATGACCGGCAGCGTGCGCAGCGTCCGGAAAATGCCGGAGGGGCCGCGCGTGTCGCCGACGTTGATGTCGACGTTGTACTTTTTCGGAATCTCAATGTCGGTGCGGAAGACCGGAAAGCCGCCCTGCAGGATCGTGATGATCACCCCGTCGGCATCCTTCAGCGCTTCGCGGCGGTCGAAGGTCGCTTCGATCTTCGCCGGATATTTGCCGGCTTCGACGATCTGTTCGACGGCGGTTCTGACGAAGCCGAGCTTTTCGGCATCGATATCCATCAGCGCCAGCGTCGCATCCCGGAAGGCCGGGAAAGAGAGGATGTCCCGAACCAGTCCGCGGGTGAAACCGAAACTGCCTGCCCCGATAAATGCGATCTTTTTGCCCATGACCTGCTTCCTGTTTTTTCGAGTTGAATAAGGGTTCCCTTCGCAAGCGGCGCAAGGCGCCTTTGAAAAAGTTAGCCCCTCTCGGGGAATAGTCAAGGACGGGAATGTGATTTTTCCGGCAGATTCTTCGACTCCGGGCGCAAAGCGGGCCGTTCTCCGGAACGTTTTCCGGGAAACGGCCCGTTGTGCGGTGCTGCCGCCGGGCTCAGAAGAACGTGACGGCGAGCGGGTTGTTCCCGACGCTGAGCGTCAGCAGCAGGTCGCCGCCGTCCGGACGGGACGGCACGTCAAAGCACTTGCCGCTGACCAGGTCGGTGCCGACGGTTCTGCCCGCGCTGCCGGCCTTGCCCCGGACGCGGATTTCGGCGGTCCGGTTCGCAAATTCGCCGGAATACTGCTGACCGGACCAGACCGCGAGGCGCAGCCCGCCGTTCGTGGCGAAAAGATGCGCATGCAGCGAATTGTCGGCTTTGAGCAGGACCCTGCCGTTCCCTTCCCAGTCGAGCAGATGCTCGCGTTTCGCGGCGCGCTGGAGCGGCTGTTCCTCGATCTTCAGCAGCCGGTCGAGTTCGGGCCGGTACCGGACGCCGTCAAAGAGCGTCGCAAGGTTCTGCACCGCGAAATAGGCGGCTTTCGGGGAGAGGTCCGCGCGCAGCAGCCCGAAATTCGCTTCGGGGTCGAACGGTTTCCCTCCGAAGTCGTCGACGCCGTCGTACTGCAGGACGGCTTTGACCGCCGGCAGCGTGAAGCACTGCAGGAAACGCCGCGCGATGTAGGCCGCCTGCGCCTCCTCCGTATAGGCCGCGAAGCCGTACTGCTCGCGTTCGCGCCGCCCGTCGTAAACGTAGGTCGTATACCCGAATTCGGTGAAGTAGAGCGACAGATCGCGGCGGTTCATCGTTTCGAACTGTTCGCGGTAGGCCGCGACGACTTCCGGCAGCGTGAGCTCCGAACCGCCCGCCTTAACGCCGTCGCGTCCTTCGAACGGAGTCCCGAACATCAGCCGTTCCGGCGGGAGCATGTTCGCGTACGGGTGGTCCGCGATGCCGTCGAGGTGTTCCGACACCCCGGACTGAAGATAGCGGATGTTCGCCGCGGTCACGCAGCCGCCGCCGATGATTTCGGCCTGCGGCGCGAGTTCGTGGATCAGGTCTGCCGCGGCTTTCGCGTATTTCGCATGTTCGAGCAGCCAGGGAGAGGTCGAATTGTCCGGCTGCCGGGCGTTCCAGGTGCCGCCGAAGCGGGGAATCCAGCCGCCGAAGTTGTGCGGTTCGTTGCCGATCTCGTAGACGGCGACATCGTCGCGGGTGTCGCTGACGAGTCCGCGCACACCTTCGAGAAAAGAATCAAGCGTCTGGTCGGCCATGGTCGGGATGATCGCGATGACGCGGAAGCCGTGCTTCTTCGCCGCCTTCAGCCGGGCCAGCTGCTCGGGGGCGGCTCCGGGCGTTCCGTCCGGGCGGCGCGGCTGGAAATCGTCGCGGATGTATTTGATTCCGGCCTCGGAGAGCAGCTTCATGATCCGTTCGTAGTCGTGCCAGACCGCGAAATCGCCGGCCGGCTGCGGCGCGAAGTTGAAGTGCACACCGCAGCCGATGATCGACTGCCGGACTTCGGCGGAGGTCAGGCGGCGGCTCCAATCCGGCGAATCCGCGCCGCGCAGCAGCGTCGCGCCGCCGGCGACCGTCCTGCCGTCCTGCTCGAGCGTGATGCCGATCCGGTAGGTGTTGAAGGCATTTCCGCCGAGAACGAGCGGTGGCGCGTATTCGTATTCGGCGCTCTCCCCCGGCTTCACCTCGTACCGGACGACCTTGTCGCGGAACATGTCGGGGAAGGCGACGGCCAGCCGCGTGCCGGGACGGACCGTTCCGGCCGCCGTCACGGCGAGTTTGAGTTTCGGGTTCGTGCCGTTCGTCCAGTTGCCGGAGATGTCGCAGCCGAAGGCGGAGAACCGGAACGCTTCGCCGCGGAACGGCTTTCCGTTGATGAACGGCGCTTCGGCTTCTACTGCGTCGATCCGGAGTGCGGCCGAGCGGTCGGGGCCGCGGTTCACGATGAGCAGGATCTCTTTCAGCGGCAGGAGCGGAGCGGCGGCGGACGGCTCCTTGCCGCCCCACTTCTCCGGCCACTCGCCGTTTGCGAGGTCGAGCGTCAGGGTTCCGTGCGTATCGGCCGCCAGCCGGGTGCGGGCGGTCTGGAAACTCCGGTCCGAAGCGTCGACCACACGGATTTGCGCTTCCAGCTCCCGGTCCGGCACGACCCGGAAACGGAGTTTTTCGATTCCGGGCGGCAGTTCGGGCTTGTAGACGCCGGCGGCGTACCGGCTGTCCTCCGCGAACTCGGCGCGGATCGTCACTTTGCCGGCGGCCGGATCGACCGCGGTTTCTCCGCTCGCTCCCGGGAATTCGGCTCCGGGGTTGAAGCTCCAGTTCGCGGCCGAGGCGGCCGGGTCGAAGATCGCGCTGCCGCCGCGAAGGCAGAGGCCGGCGGCGGAGACGGCCGCGATCAGGGTCAGTCTGAGAATAGATTTCACGATAAATCTCTTTCCCGCCTGAACATTACTGAATATCATAACCGATGCGCGGATCGAACGAGTTGCCGAAGGGGAACCAGTTCAGGTCGTAAGTTCCGCCGCCGGTGACGACCAGCGGGGCGGCATGCAGGTCCGCGAAGACCGAGTTGAACAGGACGCGCGCGATATACGGCTGCCCCTCTTTGGCCGCCTGGATATCGGTCCCGTCATGGCGCGCCCGCGTGTCGTACATGATCATCTGGCGGGACGGCAGCCGATACTGGCCGAGCATGGTGCCGCGCATGGCGTTCACATTGTTTCGCATGGTCAGCCAGCGCAGCCGGTAGCTCGTGTCGTACCAGTAGGCGTCTTCGAGCTTTGCCGGATACGGTTCGCGCCGGCCGTCGATGCTCGGGTTGTCCATGTCGCTCGGGCAGACGCAGCAGGCGAAGCCGCCGGTGTAGGGCTTGAAAAGGAGCGGCCAGCTCAGGATTTTGCTGCCGGCGACCGCGTCCGGAATCTCCGCGCGGTTCGGCAGGAAGTCCCGGTTGTCCTGTACGTACAGCCCGATTGTCTGTCCGTGCTGCTTCAGGTTGCTGATGCAGTTGACCGCATGCGCCCGGCTGCGCGCTTTGTTCAGCGCCGGCAGCAGCATCGCGGCCAGGATGGCGATGATCGCGATGACCACCAGTAATTCGATCAGGGTGAAACGGTTGGTTTTCATGAGTCAGATCCTTTCGTCGGGAGTGATTTGGTTTACGGAGTCGCGTTCGATGATGCGCATCGGGATTTCGGTTTTGAAAAACGGCGTTTTTTTGTCGAGGACGTCGGCGAGGCCGGTGAACGCCGCTTCGACTTCCGCCTCGAGATCGGCGCAGACGGCGGTCAGGGCCGGGTGATAATAACGGCCGATCTGCTCGGTCGAATGGGCCATGATACTGATGTCGCGCGGCAGTTCACAGCCGAACTCCCGCAGGGCCGACATGATGCCCGGCACGCTTTCCCCGGCCACCGCATAGACGGCGGTGAAGCCGGGCTGTCCGTCGTTCTCCTCCAGATAACGCTTCATGCCGAGGTAGGCCTTGTGCTGTGCGAATTCGCCGCTGACGGTCATGCAGTCGATATGAATCAGTTGAATGCCGAAGAGATCGGCGATGCGGCGGAATGTGGCGATGCGTTTTTCGGCCGGGAGCGTGTGGGGCTCGCTCTGCACGAGGGCGATCCGCCGGTGTCCGTGCCGGTAGAGGTAGTCGCAGCCGAGAATCGCGCCGTCGCCGTCGGCCGATCTGACGTTGCTGATTGCGAAGCTGCCGGTGTCGACGTTCAGCAGCACGGCCGGAATCGGCAGGGAGCCGAGCCACATCATGTCCTCGAGCGTCACGGTCGTGCTCGGCATCTGGATGATGGCGGCGTCGTACCCGGCGGTGTCGATCGACGAAACCGGGTCGCGGTCCGGCGTCAGCATGATTTTGCACAGTTGCCAGTTTTTGTGTGTTTCCGTGTAGCGGCTGGCGCGCATGCTCCACTCCTGGGTCAGTTCGCTCGGCCAGTCCGGCACGGCCAGCAGCACTTTGCGCGCATTCGGGCGGCGGGTCACGCTGCTGAAGATTCCGACCTGCGGCACCCGGTCGATCAGCCGGTTCGCTTCGAGGCGTTCAAGCACTTCGTCGAGCACGCCGCGGTGGCATTTGAACTTGTCCATCAGCTTCCGGACCGAATAAAATTTGGCGCCGGTCGGGAAGTTGTCGAGTTCCCGGTCCAGCGTCCGGTAAAGCTCTTCCACTTGCGGTTCGAGTTTCATTCCGATGTTTCTCCGTTTGGGGTTACGATTATATTTTACCGGATTTGCACAGTGTGCACAATAGCTGTGCGTAACTTTTTGCACAATTTGTCAGGTCCGGCCGTACACCGCGGGCGGCGGAGGCGGGGAGGCGGCCGGAGACGGGCCGGATTCCCGGTTTTTTCCGGGACCGGGTTGATTTCCGGCTTCCGGCGGAGTAATGTATGGGAAGTGATCCGGGAGGAATTTTGAAAAAAGAGTTTACACTGGTCGAACTGCTGGTGGTGATCGCCGTCATTGCGGTTCTGGTTTCGATGCTGCTGCCGGCGCTGGCGCGGGTGCGGGCGCGGACCAGTTCGACGAATTGCGTCAGCAATCTGCGGCAGATCGGTGCGGCCATGCAGAGCTACGCGGTCGACTGTGACTATTTTCCGGGCGCGTACCTCTCCGGCAGCGGCGCGCACTGGTACGAACAGCTGAAGGGGTATCTGCCGGATCATACCCGGGTCTACCGCTGCCCGTCCGAGCCGGAGCTGAAGGCGTACGGCGCGCGCGATGTGCTCATCAGCTACGGGGTCAACTCCTGCAATTTTTCAGAGCCGTACGATTCGAAGTATCCGTACCGCTTCTGGAACCCGATCAGGACTTCGCTGATCCGGCACGCCTCGCGTACGGTCATCATGGCGGATACGCCGGGCGGAACCTACTATTTCGGCAGCGTCCGCGATTTCAGAAGCAATCTTTCCGCGCGCCACCCGGGCGGAAGTTTCAATGCGCTCTTCTGCGACGGGCACGCCGCAAATCTCCGTGCTGCCGGCGCGGAGCCGCGTTTGTTCGACGCCGCCGGAATCGGCATCCCCGGGGAGTGAACCAGACAACATCGAGCATATCATGTCCTTTTATAGAATCACAAGTCATAAGTCTCTGCATTTCACAACATTGCATAATTACGGATGCACGTTTCGCTGCTGCTTCTGCAGCTATAGGCTGAGAAGCGGCGCGGACGGTGCGCCGGGACTTTCGTACCCGCCTCCGAAGCGCTTTCTCTCCGTCGCCGAGATCGAAGCGGCGTTGCGGAAGGCCGCGCCGGAGAAGGTCTATTTCATGGGCGGCGAGCCGACCACGGCGAAGGAGCTGCCGGAACTGCTCGCGTTTGCGAAGCGGGAGCTCGGTGCCGTGACGCGGCTCGGGCATACCAACGGCAGCCGCCTGCCGCTGCCGGATCTCGACGGCGCGAATGTCGGCTTCAAGGCGTGGAGCGATGATCTTCACCGCCGGATTACCGGGCGCGAAAAGGCGCTGATCTACGACAATTTTTCCGCCGCCTGCGATGCCGGGCTGGATATGGCGGCCAACATGGTTTTCGTTCCGGGGCTGGTCGGGCTTGCGGAGTTCGAAGGGCTTATGAAGTTCCTGAGCCGTATCGGCTGCGACATCCCGTTTCACATCATGGGGTATATCCCCGTGCCCGGCCAGCCTTACCGCCGTCCCGGCGACGCCGAGATGGATGAAGTGCTCGCGCTCTGCCGCAGTTACCTGAAGAGGGTCGATTCCTCCCACCTGACTTCGGAGGAAGCGCTGGACCTGAAGCGCCGCGACCACCGTTTTCAGGTCGAAACGATCGCGGGCGAAACGGAGTAGGTATCCATACCGGCCGGAGCGCCGGGAGCATTCGATTGGCGAGCCTCCTCCGCATTTTCATTTCCATTCCCCCCCGGACCTGCGGCCGATGCCGTGCTCCGTCGGGATGGAAGTGCAACGCCGGGAAACTGAAGAGAGAAAATTAGAAGGAGCCAAAGGGGATTGGCGCACCCTTTGGCCCTTTATATAATCTCTCTGGAGTCAGAGAAGCTCACTTATATTATACTCGATAAAATATGAAAATGCAAGTTTTGCACGTGTTTTTATTGGTCTTCAAATAATTTTCGAATGTTTTGCCCGGTCTTTCAGCCGGTAATTCCGGTTTCCGGCCCGCTGCTATGCGCTTCGCCCTGACCAGGGCGAAGCGCTGTCGGCGAAGCCCTGTGATCTGCTTCGTCTCCCCCGTGCCTTACAGCGGACGCCATTCGCGGCTGTCGGCGAAAAGCAGGCGGCCGGCGCGTTCAGGGCCGTCGGAGCCGGGCGCATAGGTTTCGAGCGGCAGCTTCGACCAGTTTTCGAGGAGCGGGGTGAAGAGCCGCCAGCTTTCGGCGATGCTGTCGCTGCGGATGAACAGCGTCTGGTCGCCGAGCATGGCGTCGAGCAGGAGCCGCTCGTAGGCGTCGAAGCCCTCGCCGCCGGGGAGGTCGCTGTAACGGAAGCTCAGCGTGAGGCCCCCCATGCAGAGCTTCGGACCCGGCTGCTTGGCCTGGATGGTCAGCTCCATGCCTTCGTCTGGCTGTACGTTCAGCACCAGAGTGTCCGGCTGCATGTCGCGGGCGCGGATCGGGGTGAAAATCGAGTGCGGAATCGACTTGAAGACAATGGCGATTTCGCTCTTCCGCGCCCCGAGTTTCTTGCCGGAGCGCAGGTAGAACGGCACGCCGGCCCAGCGCCAGTTCGCGATTTCGAGTTTGGCGGCGACGTAGGTTTCGGTCTCCGACTCCGGCGAGACGCCGGGCTCGGCGCGGTAACCGTCGTACTGGCCGCGGACTACGACCCTGTCGAGCTCCGAGAGGTCGAACGGGCGGATCGATTTGATGAGCTTGACCTTTTCGTCGCGCACGTCGTCGGGGGAGAAGCTGGCGGGCATCTCCATGGCGGCCAGGGAGAGCATTTCCAGCATGTGGTTCTGGAACATGTCGCGCAGGAGCCCGGCCTGTTCGTAATACCCGGCGCGCCCTTCGACGCCGAGCGTCTCCGAGACGGTGAGCTGGACGGAGTCGATGTACTGGCTGTTCCAGATCGGCTCGAAGATCAGGTTCGCAAAGCGCAGCATGAGGATGTTCTGCACCGTGTCCTTGCCGAGATAGTGGTCGATGCGGTAGATCTGATCCTCCCGCATATGGGAGTGCAGGTCGCGGTCGAGCGCCTCGGCGGACTCGAAATCGCGGCCGAACGGCTTTTCGAGGACGACGTGCCGCCACGGCGCATCCTCTCCGTCGCCCTCCGTCAGCATTCCGGTTTCGGAGAGCTTGTCGATGATCGCCGGGTAAAGCGAGGCGGGCATCGCGAGATAGAACGTCCGGTTGGCGGGGAGGTCGCTTTTCGCCTCGAGCTTGTCGAGGAACCGGTCGAGCCGGCGATAGAAATCGAGATCCGGGTAGTCGCCGGCGATGTAGTGGATCTTGGCGAGAAACGCGTTGCGCTGTTCATCCGTTCCGGCAGTCAGGAACGGGCGCAGGTGGTCACGGAAGCCGTCGTCGCTGTAAGAGGTCCGCGCGCAGCCGACGATGCGCGAATCCTCGTGCAGCAGCCCGCGCCGGAACAGGTGGTAGAGCGCCGGAAAAAGTTTCCGCTTGGCAAGGTCGCCCGAAGCGCCGAAGATGACGAGCGACCCCGGGGCCGGATGGATTTCCACACAGAAATTGCTGCGGTAATAACTGACGTCTGGCATGATTTTTCTCTCCTCCTCTATTTCTCCACGGGCTCCATTCCGGCATCTTTCACAAGGTCGCGGAAGTCCGCTTTCTCCATTTCCGCCAGGAATTTCCGGGCGGTTTCGCCCGGAATTTTCGCGGCCAGCACCGCGCGTTTCACGGCGAGCGGGTAGGTTGCTTCCCGGACGCTTTTCAAGGTCGGTGCGACGCCGTCCACGGCGAGCATCTTCACCTGCACCGGGGCGCTCGACAGATAGACTCCGAATCCGATCGCGGCCGGGTCCGCGCCGGTCATCAGCACGACTTCGGGGGTCGATTTCAGCAGGGTCGTCTCCTCCGCCAGTTTCGAGCCGCGCAGCAGGAAATCGGCCATCAGCTCCGCACCGGGCTTGCCCGGCCGGATTCCGTAGCGTTTGATGTCCGCCGCGAGGAAGCTGTAATCCTGCCAGCGCGGCTTTTTGTCGGTGAAAATATCGCGCAGCTGGTCGCTTTTGGCCCCCTCGAGCGTATTGGCGACATTCACGTAAAAGGCGAGAGCGCGGACGCCGTAGACCTTGCGCGTTCCCTTGAAATCGGCCGGAATGGCCGGGACATCCATGATGACGAGGTCGAACCGGCCGCCCGCGAGACCAGCGAGCGCCTGCGCCTTGCCGCTGCGTTCGTATTTGACCGGTACGGACGGGTCCGACAGCGCCTGCCGCAACGCGAGCTGCCGCACCGGAATGTCGCCGTGTCCGGTCGCGTCGGCGATGCGCAGCTCGGCCGCCGCGATGGAGGCGGCGGCCAGAATGACGGCCAGAATCGGCATCAGTTTCATTTACCGGAGCCTCCGAAATGTTTTTTCACGACATCGTAGGCGAGTTTCGGCCGCCGGTACTCGTCGAGCGTGCCTTTGTTGTTGAAGGCGCGCGGGCGCCCGAGCACGCCGCCTGCCGCGTAGGTCCGCCCGTCGGCGAACTGCCAGAGCGCGAGGCCGGTCAGCCGCTTCTTCCGCCTGAAATAGGCGCAGACGGCATCAAGATAGTCGGCCTGATACTCTTCGCTCCAGATCCCGGCCACCCGGTCCCGCCAGCCGTAGATCGCGCCGGCGCCGATTTCGCTCAGAATGAGCGGCTTGTCGCGCAGCTCCTTCGTATTGAGGCGGGCGAGCACTTCGTCGAGCGTCGGGGCGATCCGGTCGAGCGGACGCGGGTCGGCGGTGTTGTCTCCCTCGTACCAGCCCGGATAGAGGTTGAAACTGACGACGTCGAACACATCGAGCGCGATCGACGTCCGGATATGCATCGAGGCGCTGGTGACGGGGCGGCTGCGGTCGACGGCACGGACTGCGGCGGCGAGTTCGCGCAGCAGCGACGCGCCGACCTCCTTGTCGTCGCCGCTCTCGTTCATGAATCCCCAGAGGATGACCGACGGGTGGTTGATGCTCGCCTTGACCATATTGACCGTCTGCTCGACCTGGAGCCGGCGGAATTTCGGGTCGCTCTGGACTTCGACGCTGTCGCCCCAGCCGAGCGACTCCTCCCAGACCAGAAAACCGAGCTGGTCGCAGAGGTCGAGAAAGCGCTGGCTCTGCGGATAGTGGCAGCCGCGGATGAAGTTGCAGCCGAGATCGCGCAGGATTTGCAGGTCCTCGATCCAGAGTTCGTCCGGCATGGCCGGGCCGAATTGCGGATGCGCGTCGTGGCGGTTGTAGCCGCGCAGGCGGAGCGGCTGACCGTTCAGCAGCAGTTCGCCCTTTTCGCAGCGGATGGTGCGCAGGCCGAAACGCTCGATGACGGTATCGCTTCCGGTTTTCAGCGTGATGAGGTGCAGATTCGGGCTGTCCGGACTCCAGAGCGCGGGGGAGGGGACCTTCGCTTCGAACGAGAACTCCTCCCCGTTGAAAACGGCATCGACCTTCTTCGGCGCGGCGCCGTCGAATCCGGCCGAAATCTCCGCGAAGCCGCCGCCGAGCGTGCCGGAAACCAGAACGCGCCCCGACAGGTCGAGCGTTTCGACCCGGACCCGCCCGAAGCGTGCTTTTTCCGGCAGAGTTTCGAGCTCGACCGAGCGGTAGATGCCGCCGTAGCCGTAGAAGTCGTAGAAATGGTGGAAGAGGGGGGTATCCGCGAAATCGAGCCGGTTGTCGATCAGGATGACGAGTTCATGCCGGGAGCTGCTGCCGGAGTCGAATTCATACTCCTGAAGCGAATACGGCAGTTCGTTGAGCCCGATCTCGCGCCCGTCCCAGAGGATGCGGCCGCGCAGCCCGAGTGCGCCGATCCGGAGCCGGAGCCGGACGCCGGCCGGAGCTTCCACGCTGCGGCGGTAGACGCCGACTCCGCGCCGGCCCGCATATTTCGGCGCCGCGTCGAAACAGCCGGGCACGGCCGCGAGTTCGCGGCAGGCGATGCCTTTCGGATTGACCGATTCGAGCTTCGGTGCGTCGGAGCCGAGGAATGAAAAATCCCAGATCCCGTCAAGTGATTGCGTATTCCGTTCCGGATAAATCGGATAAGCGTACATTTCCTCTCCCTGCCTCTATCTTGGTTCGCGTCATGTCGATATGCGGATTTAAGATACATCCGGAAAACGGGATTGCAAGGAGAAAACCCGATTCTTCCATTCTGACGCCATCGCGGCCGCATGGAGACGCGACGGTCCGGATCGCGGCAGACCGGATTTTTCTGTGCTGAACACTCCGGGCGAGTTCCGTCAGCCCGTTTCCCCGCGCGCCTCCGATGAGTGGAAATGCCGCATGCCAGTGGCTCCAGGAGTCGTAAGTTCCGAAAAAGAACTTCATGCTCAGTTCGTCCGAAAGCCCGAGAAACATTTCGACCAGATCCGCCGCGGGCCGGTAACAGTTCTGACGCCGCATCAATACTTCCGAAGGATAGGTCAGCCACTGTTTGAGACCGCACCGGGTCATGATCACGGTGTCGATTCCGAGGCAGAGAGCGCCGTCACAATACAGCCCGCCGCACCATGCAGCCGGATGATGACGGAAGTGCGCCGCACGAGCAGCGGCAGGGTTCCCGATTGTTTCAGTTCCGTGAGCCGCTCCGAAAGCTGCGCAAGGGGATCGTTGGCAGCTTCGAAGACGTCGAGGGGCTGCTGTTTCACCACGAAAGCCGAATGCGGGGCCCGCGAAAAGCGGAACAGACCGTCCCAATTCTGGAGGGAGGCGTAAGCGCCGATCAGCGGTCCGCCCTCGGCCCGGTGACGGTTGGGGCAGACGTAATTGAATTCGGTCACGGTGAACGGCTTTCCGAAAATCAGCGTCGGCATCATTTCGCGCGGCACCGGCGCGAGCTGCCGGACGGCGCACTGCTGATGATAGCGGTACCTTCTTCAAATGATGATTTGTCATGTTTCCTTTGGCTGCGGCAATGTTGAACGGCCCAATGATCAGTTGACAAATCAGGCGGAACCCGACTGCGGTCAGAGGGGCCCCGCATTTCAGAAAAAACAGGCGTGTTTCCTTTTCCCGCTTGAATTCCCGGCCCGGCCATACTACATTCTTTTGAACAGTCATCCGGCGGCGGCGGAAGAGAGATCAGAACGCCGCCGGAATGGGGGAGAGCCATGGATGTAAAAGTCATCTCCAAATACCGGTTGGGGGAAGCGATGGAACTGGGATTCCCCTTTTCCATCTTCCGCTGGACCCATGCGCCCGGCGACCTCCCGGAGGTTCTCTTCCGCCGTAATTTCTGGAAACTGGTTTACGTGATTGCCGGAAAGGGAAGCATTGAAATCAACGGACATGAATATCTCCTGTCGCCGGGCACGGTTCTGTTCATTCATCCCGAGTCGGAGACCCGCTACCGGCTGGCGGAAACAAAGCTGGAGATATGCAACCTCTGCTTTCTGCCGGAACTGATCGAAGACCGGCTGGAGAAACTCCGGGATCCCTCCGGTTTCTTCTCCATCCTCCGCCCCGGTTCCTCCGCGCCGCCGGAGGCGGTCCGGAATCTCTGCGTCCAGAGCGCTCCGCCTTCCGTCGCCGGGCTCTTCCGCAAAATGGAACGGGAGTACCGTTCCGGCCGGAACAACTGCCGGGAAATGCTCCGTACCCAGCTCATCGAACTTCTGCTGCTTCTGGAACGGAACGCCTGCCGACTCCGGAACAGGCGGCGCTCCGGCGGCCCGGAGCCGGCCCGGACCGTGCTGGCCTATCTCGCGGAACATCTGGAAAGCGGCGTCGATTATGAAGAGCTCACGCTCCTGACCGGGCTCTCGCGCTCCCGGCTCGGAGTCCTGTTCCGCCGGGAGACGGGGGAAAACATCTCATCCGCCTACCTGAGGCTCCGGCTGAAGCGGGCAAAGGAACTGCTGGCCGGGGAGGAGGAGTTTTCCATCCCGGAACTCTGCCGCCGCTGCGGCTTCCGCGACATCAGCTATTTCTACCGCCGGTTCCGCCGGGAATTCGGGACCTCTCCCCGGCGGACGGCAGGCCGGTGAAGCGTTTTCGCTTTTCCGACTGTTTTCCCGGATTCCATCGCATCCGAACAAAAAAGCCAAGACTTTCGCTCTTTTTTTTGTCATAATAAGTACAAGTGGAATTTCAGCCGATGAAAAGGAGCGTTTTTATGTACGGAGATTTTCAGTTGCGCGATCTCACGTTCGAGATCAGCGGCAAGCCGTTTCTGAACGACAGTGAAGAAGAGATGCGCCGGGTGGCCCGGACCCTGTTCCGGCAATGGCGGCGGCTGGCCGGGCGGTCCGGGCGGATATCCATCCTGCTGTGGATTGCCGACGGCAGCGAAATTCTCGAATACACCGGCAACCCGGCCGACACCTTCGAGTGGGGCTATTGGCAGGGGATCGCCAATCCGATGCCGATGCCGGAGAATCCGTCGCCGGAGGCTTTCCACAACTACAATTTCGTCCCGTTCCGCTACCGCGAGGATGCCGCGCCGCGCACTTACGGCTGGCTGAAGCGGCTGATTCAGGTTCTGCGGGAGGTCGGCACAACCGAATGCGGCGGGAAACCGATCCGCATCGGAGCCGCCTTCGACAACGGCCCGGAATTTTCCGTGTCCGATTTCAAATACCGCCGCCACCGTGAAATCGCGCAGGCGCATTCGATCTATCCGAACAGCTTCGTCACCTGCGACTCCGTGCTGCACGCCGACCCGAAACCTTATGCGGGATTTCCGGAGGGAATCCCCGAAGGAACCGGCATCGGAACCTTTCTCGGCCGCCAGTATGCCGCTCTTGCCCGCGACTTCGGGTTCGATTACCTCTGGCTCTCCAACGGAATGGGGTTCGGCACGGAGACGTGGGGAGTCACGGGAGCACTCTTCGACCAGCACGCCTTCTATCCGGAGAAGATTCCGGAAGCCTCCGCCAGAATGCTGAAGTTCTGGCAGGAGCTCCTCGCCGAGCTCCCGGGTGCGGTACTGGAGACCCGCGGCAGCAATTTTCCGGCGGGTGTGGAGATTGCCACTGATGCCGCGCCGCTCGGCTTCCTCTACGGAACCGGAGTCATCGCTCCGCCGGTCAACTCCCCGATGGCGGCGATCGACTTCAACACCGGCCTCGCCATCGCAAGCTGGATGAGCCATATCGCCGAACTGCCCGGCCGGGATTATGCGTTCCGCTACTACATCCACGACCCCTGGTTTCTGAACAGCCCGTGGCTCGACCGCTACGGCCGCAATCCGTGGGACCTCTACCCGGTGATGACCGTGTCGCGCATGAACGGAGCCGGGGAAGTCGAACCGCCCTCCCGGCTGGCTCTTCTCACCTGCGACGACTCTTACGGCGGTATGCCGGAACAGGTTCCGGACGAGGTGATCCCCCATGTGATCGAGGCTTTTTCCTCCACGCCGGACCGGAGCGGCCCGCTGCTCTGGGTCTACCCTTTCGCCGAATACAGCCGGATGCGGGATCTGCCGCGCACCTTCAACGAGGATATGTTCATCGCGGCGGCGATTCAGGATGGGTTGCCGCTCAATACGGTTATCAGCACCGGGAACTTCCGGCGCGTGGCTGCGAAGCATCCGGAGAAACTGACGGGAACCATACCGGTCGTCCCGGTGACGGCGCTGCTGGAGGAGGATATCGCCGAACTCCTGTTCTCCTTCGCCGGGCGCGGCAATTTCATCCTCGTCTACGGCAGCGGAGCCGGAATCCCGGAACGGCTGGCGGAGCGGATCGGATTCCGCCGGGCCGCGCCGCAGCGGGGAGCCGCCCGGGCGGAATTGTTTCTGCCGGGGGACCGGACCTCCTTCTCCGACCGTCTTTTCCTGCACGAACAGTTTTCCGGCGGTCCGGCGGTGGAGGAGGCGCTGTCGGAGACGAGGATCGCGGCGCAGGCCCGTTTTGCCGGAGGAACGCGGCTGCTGGCGGGGCGGAACGGCTCCATCCTGTTCGTCCGTTCCCTGCTGCCTGTGGAGGAGGAGTACCTGCCGGAGAATCCCACCGTGTTCCGGAAGCGCCATCTGAACTGTGCGCCGCCGGACCGGATGTTCCCGTCGGCGCGGCTGATCCGCTGGAGTCTGGCGGAGGCCGGCTGGGAGCTGCGCGCCGTTCCGTCCGCTCCCCGGCAGATGCCGCCCCGGCTCTGCATCGCGCGGCGCGACGATGCCTTCCTCTTCTGCGGCTACACGCCGGACACCACCGTCCCCCTGGAGATCCGCACGCCGCTCGGGGTCCCGGTCCCGCCGGAGCAGGAGCTCCTGCTGAAGTCGGGAGCCGGAATCTGGCACACAGCCAAGGCATTCCGGTTCGAGATCCGCGTTTTCGTGCGCCAGGAGGCGGAGGGCGTGATATCCGGGAAGACCATGTATCCTCTGCTGCCGGGAATGACGCCGCCGATCGAGGTCCGCAACCTGCACAACGCCGAAGTCCGCTGTCTGGTGCCTCCGGGCTCCTCCGGCTGGGAGGTCCGCCGGGGAAGAACGCATCTGCCGTTCGAATGGGAGGAGACGCCGTACGGCCGCTGCCTGCTGGTCCGCGATATCTCAGAGCAGGTCAGCTTTTCATGGAAGAATCAACGGAAAGGGAATGAAGCATGAGAAAACGGAAATTTACCTTGATCGAACTTCTGGTTGTGATTGCGATCATCACAATTCTTGCCGCGATGCTGCTCCCGGCGCTGAACAACGCGCGAAGCCGGGCGCGGGCAACCGGCTGTCAGAAC
The DNA here is from genome assembly GCF_009695545.1 of Victivallis lenta. Taxonomy (NCBI): domain Bacteria; kingdom Pseudomonadati; phylum Lentisphaerota; class Lentisphaeria; order Victivallales; family Victivallaceae; genus Victivallis; species Victivallis lenta. Next base: position 24,570 of record NZ_VUNS01000031.1, read on the forward strand.
AATCAGAGGCAGGTCCTCTCCGCCTTCCTGCAATATTCCTCCGATTACAACGACTGGATCGCGGGGGGCAGGCCGGGAGCGGCCTACACGGTGAGCTATGCGGCGATCCTGCTCAACGATGCCAATTACAACAGGGATGCAAGTCCGGCTTACCTCTCCACGGACAAGGTCCTGCACTGTCCCTCCGACACGTTGAAGATCAACGGCGGCGACGTCAACAGGGAGTTCAAAAGAGGCGTCTACGGAGTGTGGAGCAACACACTGGCCGCCGTCAGCGCCTACGATCCCACTGTCCCCCGGGGCCTGATGGGCGGATACTTTTACCGGACCGGAGGATCGAATGAGTTCATCGGCTACCGGGTAACCCGGATGAAGGTTCCGTCCGGAACGCTCCTGCTGGCCGACTCCTTACATCCTTCCTGGGGCGGCGGGGCGTGGTACTTTCTCAAAAATGTCGCCAGTGCCGCATCGCCGGTCGGCGCAGTGCTGCGCCACAACAGGAGCTGCACAACGGGTTACGCAGACGGCCATGTCGAATCACGGAACCATGCGGAACTGAGAAGCGGAACGACCGCCATTCAGAAGCTTTACCTCGATGATGCGGCGACCTCCTGGGCGGAAGCAATTTAAGGAAATTTTTCATGTACGGAAAAACATTGTGGATGACTCTTTTCTGCGCCGTTCTCGCCGCATCGGCGGCCGACATTCCTGTATCGAAACTTGAAAGCGACAACGCCGTTTCGCTGGAGACGGAGGCGGGAATCCTCTCCTGCAGAGTTGTTCCGCCGAAGGGCGGAGTTGCTCTGACACTCCCGGTGGAACCCGGGGCCGTCTACACGGTCAGTGCCGAACTCTCCGGCGACGTCCCTGTGGAGTGTGTGGCCTGGTCGAAGAACTTTCCCGGCAGAAACCGCCGGAATTTGTTCGTGGCCGGAACGAAGCCGGAGGAGTTCCGGCGCTTCTCCGGCACCTTCGCCGCCGGGGAGAATGTGAACAGCGTCCGGCTCAATCTATTCGCCTGGCAGCGGACCGGCTCCTTCCGGCTTCGCAATCTCTCCTGTTCCCGGACGGTTCCGGCCGATCCCGAAGCGATTGCGGTCCGCCCGTCTGCCGGGAAACTGGCCGGGCGTCCCTGCGTCTGGCTGCTCAGGGAAGGCTTCTCCTATCCGAAATGGCAGGGCAACAACAGGATCGACACTGAGCCGTCGGGATGGGACCGGGTCGCCTTCGGAGGAGCGGAAATCAATGCGGCGGACCGGCTTACGCCGCTCACTTCCCCCGGGACGCCGCCCCAGGCCCTCGAAGTCAACGCGCCGGAAACGGGACTTTCCGGCTGGATCTGCAACCCGCTTGAAACGGTTCCCGGCAATCCGTTTCTGCTCCGGCTGCAGCTCCGGCGCTCCGGAGATTTTTCCGGGGCCCGCCCGGTTGCGCGGATTCATTTCCTCAGCCGCACCCGCGAGCTGCTGAAGGTCGTTGAGACGGAGCTTCCGGCAGTGCCGTCAGTCGACAACTGGAGCAGTGTCTCCACGGGGGTGACCGCGGAGCACGTTCCGCCGGAAACCGCTTTCTTTCAACTGTTTCTCGGCTGCCGCGCAACGGAGGGAAAACCGCGCGGCAAGCTCTGGTTCGATATGGTTTTCTTCGGGCGTCAGCAGGGCTTCTTCCTGCCGCGCGCCGACCGTTTCGGCGGCTGGTACCATCTCGGGGAGACGGTGACGGTGACTCCGGCGGGGAAGGTGTGTGCCCCGGAGGTGGAGGAGGTCATCGGCATCGTCCGCGATTCGCAGGAACGGGAGCTGCAAAGAAAATGCATTCCGGCGGAGGAGTTCCGGCTTCGGGGATGGTTTTTCCTGCCCGATACACCCGGCTTTTATCTGCTCGATTTCCGCGTGAAGGCCGGCGGCCGGGAGATTCCGGTAACGGAGGAGTTCAGCGAACGCAGTGTCCGGGTTCTCAACCGCATCCCCTTGAAACAGCGATACCTGCCGGTCGCCGTCGCTTCGGTGCCGCGGAACTCCCTTCAGGCCGGATGGCTCGGATTTTCCATCGACGGGAGTTTGTCGGGACTGATGCACGGCTCCCTGGACCGGCAGCTGCCGATCATCCGTGCGCTCGGCGGCAGCTTCGTGCGTTTTCACGGCTGCATCTGGCCGGATCTCGAACCGGAACGCGGCAAATTCAATTTCTTTCTGGACGATGCCATGCGGAAGCTCGGGCCGGAGCTTTGCGCCCGTTCCGTGCTGAACGTGTGGGGGACCCCGCGCTGGGCCTCTTCGCTGCCAGGACGGACCGATATGCAGCTCAATAATCCGACCTGGAAAATCGTGAAACCGGCCAGAAACGAGTATACCCGCGAATTCTGGAGCGCACTTGTCAATCACTATCGCAAATTCGGAATCAGGCGTTATGAAGTCTGGAATGAGCCTCACCTGCCGGGTTTCTCCTGCTTCTGGAACGATACGCCCGAACATTTCGCGGAGATGCTGGCGGATGCCGCTTCCGCCATCCGGGGGGAGGATGCCGGTGCGGAAATATGGCTCGGCGGAATCGGCCAGCGCTATCTCCCCTTCTACGACCGGCTGCTGGAACTCGGCGCGAGGAAATACTTCGACGCGGTCCCGCTTCACGGCCGGGATTACAATGCCGACACGTTCCGCTCCCTCGACCGCAAGCATGGAGTCGCTTCGCCTGTCTACACCTCCAGCGAATGGCACACGGTGCTGATCTCCGCCGACAAGCTGCCGCCGAACCCGGAATCGACCGAACGGGAAATTTCGAAGGTGATGCTGCTGGATCTCCTGCGCCAGAAGCGGAGCGGTGTCCGGGAGGTCACGGCGTTCGGGCTCATCGGCTGGATCAGGAAAGAGGGGCTGCGCCGTCACCTGAGCCACGGCAATTACCGCGCGCAGGCGATCGGCATCTTCGAGTCGGTCCCCTATATTATGCCCCGGCACTGCGCGCTGGTGCTGGAAGAGCTGGCCGCCCGCTTCCCCGCATCGCTCGACTATGACGGGGAGTTTCGCTTCGGAGCGGTCCGCGGCGCGCGCTTCCGCAGCGGCCCGGTTCCGATCCTGATCGCCTGGCACGATGAAAAGGAGGCTCTGGAATGTCCGGAAGAGCTGAAAAAGCTCTTCTCCGAAACGACCCGGATCTCGGACTGGGAGGGACGGGAGATCCGGCCCGGAGAGTTTGCGCTGCAGCCGGAGGAGTTTTACTATCTCTCCGGCCTGGAGAAACTTCCGCTCCCGGCAGCAGGGATCGACGTGCTTTCGCCGGAACGTCCGCAGCTTGCGCTGCAGGGGCCGGCCGGAGTATTCGGCAGCCGCCCGATCATCGATGCCGACGGCGTTTTCCTGCCCGCCGACGCAGTGTGGAATGAGCGAAACTGGGGCGTGCGGCACTACGGAAAGCCGTTCCATCGCCGGTCGCGTTTCGCGCTTGCCGTTGCCGACGGCACGCTTCAGCTGGCGGTGGAGACCTCTGATGAGAGACCGGTTCCTGCCGCCGACCCGCGCCGGCTGTGGCTCGGCGACTCTCTCCAATTCGCGTTCGATACCGCCGGCTCCGGCCATCCGGCCGATTGCGTGGAGTTCGCCCTGGGCGAACTGGCCGACGGAAGCATCCCCGTGCTCAAGTTGGGCGCGCCCCCGCTGGGAGGCGACCTGCCGGGCGATTATACGGTGCCGGGCAGTTTCGTCGGGCGGGAAACCGCCCTCCGCAAAGTGGAGAAGATTCCCGGCGGCAGGCGTTATCTGGTCCGGCTGAAGCAGTCAGAGCTGTATCCATTGATTCCGGCCGTGGCGGAGAAGCTCCGTTTCTCCCTGCTGATCAATGAGAACGACGGTTCCGGACGAATCGGCTATCATCACTGGGCCGACGGCATCGGCAACGGCAAGGACCCCGTCAGGTACGGAACGCTGCTGCCGCCCCCATCCCGGTAATCCGCCGCCGGGGCGGGCTGTTTCTGCCCCCCCCCGGCAAAAGCGGAAACTCAATACTTCTTTTCCGGATCAAGTCCGAGTTGATCGAAGCCGTAATCGTTTTCCTCGTAATATTTGGTTCTCACTCCGAAGTTTTTGACTTTTTTCACCGATTTTGTCCGCTGCCTGTTTATAATTTTCCGGCAGGGCCGCGGTCGGGGAAGTCGGGATCACGGTCAGAACCGCCGCCAGCTGCGTTTTCTTCAGCGTCTCGTTCTCCGCGGAGAAGAGGAAGCCGAGAAACGGGATGTCGCCGAGGAACGGGACCTTGCTGACGCTGCGCACCACCGCCGATTTGTCAAGTCCGCCAATGTAGAAAACATTGCCGTCATTGGCGAGCTGAACCTCGGTTTTGAGTTCGCTCCTTGAAGTGCGCGGCATGCCGTTGCTCCTGAAGCCGATCAGGTTGGTGTTGCTCATTTCCAGCGCGAGACAGGTCGCCTTATTGTAGATATAAGGCTGCATCGTCAGGCTGAAGCCGTATTCGGTATCGCTGTTCGTGACGCGGGTCTTATCCTTTTCGATCGGATAGCCGCCCGCTTCGGTCCATGCAATTGCCGTGTCGTTTAGCGTCGGTTCGGCGTTGAATACGGCGCAGGTGTCGCCGAGATTGCGCCCTCCGGCGGTGAAATGTCCGCTGCTGATCCGCAGTGTATCATAGGCTTTGCCGTTGACGATCGTCCGGGTGGCCGTGAACTGCGCGGCGGCATTGCCGGGAACCCACTCGACCGTCTGAAACTTCTCCTGATCGACGCCGAGGCCGGAGAGTGTATCCGCCGGATTAACTGCAGTTGCGATATAGGACTTGGCGATCTGCGTTTCGCCTCCGGCGGTTTCCTCGCCGGCGACGATCACCGGCATGCGGGTGACGCTTTCGATCGAAGCCGCGGTGCCGTTGCCGATGTTGAGAGAACCGCTCGTGACGACTTTCGCCTTGCCTTTGGACACCAGGAAATCCAGATAACGCGAATTCCATTTCGGATTGAAGTTGATGTACGAAACATGGGCGCTCTTCACGAGGTTGCTGATATTGCCGGTCCGGAGATTCCAGCCGTTCAGGTAGCGGGAACCGGCGGCGAAGAGATCCGCGCCGGGACCGTTTTTCCACGCCTGGAAATCAACGCCGAGATTGCCGTCGTTTTCGCTTTCAATCTCATAGATGGTATAATTCACCAGCGCCTGCGAGGTGGGCGTGTCGTACTCCTTGAGCATCTTCAGAATCTGCGGCTCCGAATTCGGGGAGGCATAGAACATCAGGGTGTTGAGCTTCGTATCCGGCACGACCGTGTCGATGCCGCCCTGCAGTTCGGCATTGTCGCCGGCATGCTGCATGCCGACTTTGCGGATCAGCCCGGCCAGCGTGACCGAATCGAAATATTTCGGGTAATAGAGGAAAAAGCGGCGACCGGCCTCCGAAGCGAGGTTCGGGCGGTCCAGCATTTCGATGATCTGGTCGAGGCTCATACCGTTTTCGACCGGAAAGAAGCGGTACTCTTCCGCCGAAACCAGCAGCATTCCGGTACCGTCCTGATACTTGACCGCCTCAACCTTGGTCACGCTGGTGTCCACCCGGCGCGAACGGATTGCCGCCATCACATAGGGACGGATTTCATACGGATCGGCATGCTTGAGCTTGTAGACCTTCGTGTAGACATAAGGGTCGTTGTTCGTGTTGACGAAAGTGATCTGTTCGGTCTCCCTGCCGATCTGAACATTCAATTGCGGCTGCACCTGAGTTGCCATCGGCGCCGGCGTCGGCACATCAACAGAAGCGGCAGACAGACCGGTCCCGACTGCTCCGCAAAGGGAGATAAAAAGGGATTTTGAAAATTTCATGATTCAACTCCAATTCCTGCATTATTTCGTGACTGCGGCAATCGCGGCATCCGGACTGTTTTTCGTGACGGCCGGAGTTGCCGTCAGTGTTACGAAGACTTTGAACTTGCTCTTCACCTTGCTTTCCGCGCCGAAGAGATAACGGAGAACCGGAATTTCTCCAAGAAACGGAACGCCGTTGTACTGTTCGACTTCAACGCTCTTGTCAAAAGCGGCGACCAGCATTTCGGTACCGACATTGAGGGTCAACGATGAATTGAACGTATTCGAGTCGGTCGTGACGGTTCCGAGATTGTCGGTCTCGACCGGAGTGCTGACAGTCAGAACCCAGTTGCCCATCAGGGTTTGAGCCCCCTCGGCCGGATCATCTCCGAAACAGATCATAGGCGCGCTGATATAAAATTCAAACTCGGTGGTTTCCACTGCGGTGACAGAAGTGTTCTGATTTTCGGCGTCCTTCTGAATCTGCTGGAACTCCGGGGTAAAGCGGAAACGGTATTTCGCCTCATCCCAGGAGTTCACGGCGGTAAAATCGTTGGTGACGGTCATGGTCATGCCGGTCGCCACATTCGCCTTGCCGTTCTGGGCGAGCATCCGCAGAAATGTCGCGTCGAAATTCGGAGCGACCATGATCGCGCCGAGCCCGGTGGCGTCCCGGACGGGGCCGTCGGAGATCAGGCTTGCGAAGTTTTCGATTCCCTGCTTGGAATAGAAGTTGGAAAAATCGAATCCGGCGGAAAGAATATCGGCGCCGGGGCCGTTCTTCCACGCCACATAGTCGATGCCGAGTTCGCGGAAGTTGTTGTCGGAAACCACATAGACTTTCAGCTCAAGCTGAAGCTGGGGGACCGGCCGGTCGACCGCTTTCAGGAACTTCATGAATTCATCGGCCTGCGACTTCGAGCTTTTCCAGATGAACATATTGGTTCCCCGGTCGAAGTAAGCAGAACCGCCGCCGAATCCGGCCGGCGCGAAAGTCTGGTCGAGCATGGCAAGCATCTCATCGGAACCGCGGTAATCGGCGCAATAGCTGTAACGGGTGATCCCGTCGCCGCTGACGGCGGTTCCGTTCTCATCGACTTTTTTCGAAGGATAATCGAGCGCGGCGATCATCTGGTCCACATACGGCAGCATGGTCTTGCCGGTCGAAACCACGAGAAACTGCTTGCCGCCTGCTTTGTAGTCGAGGCTCTGCACCGTGGATTGCGCGTCGAATCGCTTGACCGCGCCTTTGATGAACGGCAGCAGGTCATGGGCACTGACATGTTTCAGCTCATAGACCTTGCTGGTCATGTAATGCTGCGCGCGATCCTCGTTGAAGACGATGGTTCTCTGCTTGCCGTCGTCTCCCGTCAGGGGCAGCGCCGCAGCGAAGGCGGCGACTCCGAGCCCCAGCATTGTCGTTCTGGCGATGAGTTTGTGATACATACTGTTTTCCTTACTTCTATGTTTTTACTGCGCCCGATGACGGTCCGACTACGCGGACAGGGCGCAATTCACCTGTAAATGATATGAAATGCGAAGGATCATAATCCGGGAAAGCCGGGGCAGGGAGGTCAGGCAGGAAGCCCGAGGGATGAACCGTGGTCAGGGGATTGGTGTTCCATTACGACGATTTTGAAGTCGTAATTCTGTTCGGTCAGCCGTTCGAGCAGGCTGCGCTTTCCGCAAAGCCGCTGCAGGAACGGAACGGGACGGCCGGAGGGCCCCATGATGATATGTCCGACCCGGTGTTCCTTTGCAAACTGCAGAATCGTCTGAACGATATCATCGCTTTTATAAGTGAAAATCGTGGCCCCGAGCTGGCGCGCGAGTTCCAGCGTATTGTTCAAATGGCGCTGGGTGGCCGCATCGATGCGGACCGCACTCTCCCGGGAAGTCTGGACGTAAAGCACATACCAGTTCCGGCTGAGCCTGCCGGCGATGCGGGAAGCGTAACGCAGCAATGCATCGGCGTTCGGACTGCGGGAGCTCATGCACACCATGACCTGATCCGGGCTGACCGCCTCTTCTTTGCCTTCGGGGACCGTTTTCTCCCGGAAGCGCGTATCGAGCTGCGCCGCCAGTTCGCGCAGCGTCAGCTCTCTTAGCTGCTGCAAGTTGCTGTCTTTGAAAAAGTTCGCCAGAGCCGAATCGATCCGCTCTTCCGGATAGACCCGGCCGGTGCGGATGCGCTGCTGCAGATCCGCAACCGAAACGTCGACATTGACCACCTCATCCGCACCGGTCACGACCCTGTCGGGAATCCGCTCCTTGACTTTGACTCCGGTCGACTTCTCGACGATTTCGTAGAGGCTTTCGAGATGCTGGACGTTCAGGGTCGAAATCACATGGATTCCTGCATCGAGAATATCCTCGACATCCTGGTAACGTTTGGCGTTTCTGGAGCCCGGCGCATTGGTATGAGCAAGTTCGTCAACCAATACGGCCTGCGGATTCCGCCTGATGATGGCAGGAACATCCATCTCGGTGATCTTGATTCCGCGATGCACGATTTCGCGCCGCGGAATCATCTCCAGGTTCCCGATGCATTCGGCGGTCTCCTTCCGGCCGTGGGTCTCCAACAATCCGATCACAACATCCATATGCTCAATATCTCTGAGGCGGCATGCCTCCTTGAGCATCTGGGTGGTTTTGCCGACTCCGGCGCAATACCCGAGATAGATCTTGAGCTTTCCGCGCCGGGAGCTGCGGATCATTTCGAGAAAGTTGTCTGCACGTGTATTCATGACGGAAGAGCCGTTCCCCGGCGGGCCATGTTCCGCGGGAAGGGAGGGAACGGCCCGCCGGAGACGGCGTTTTTCATTATTTCATTTCATCGAGCGCCAGATTCAGCATCAGGACGTTCACGATCGGTTCGTTGCGCATGATGCCGCCGGGATATTCGACCTTGGATTCCACCACCTTCATGAGTTCGGCTTCGCTCATGCCGCGCGCTTTCGCGACGCGGGGCGCCTGAAACTTCGCGGCGGCCAGCGTGATATGCGGGTCGAGCCCGCTGCCGGAGGCGGTCACCATGTCGGCGGGAATCGGATTTTCGGCGGTGGCGCCATACTTTTTTATGAGCTCCTGAGCCCGCTCGGTGATCTTCGGCGAGGTCGGGGTCAGGTTGCTGCCGACCGCTCCGGCACCGTTGTAGTCCGCCGCCGACGGACGGCTGTGGAAGTAGTTATCCCGGGTGAACTCCTGCGCCACCTGGCGGCTGCCGACATACTGGCCGGCGGCGTTCTTCACCAGAGAACCATTGGCGGAGTTCGGTACAAAGACCTGTGCAATGGTCCAGATGACCAGCGTATAGACCACGCAGCAGAGCAGGATGCTCAGCACGGCGGTGCGTATCGCTCCAAAAATATCGGTTGTCAGCTTCATGATTTTCTCCTTTGCTTATCAGAACAGCCCGGTTGCGGCCAGCACCATATCGATCAGTTTGATGCCGATGAAGGGGGCGATCACCCCGCCGAGGCCGTAGATGAACAGATTGCGCGCCAGCAGCGCATCCGCGCCCATCGGCCGGTACTTCACGCCTTTGAGCGCGATCGGGATCAGCAGCGGGATGATGACCGCGTTGAAGATCAGCGCCGACAGGATCGCGCTCGACGGGGTCGCAAGGTGCATGATGTTCAGCACCGCCAGTTCCGGGATCGCCAGCAGGAAGATCGCCGGAATGATTGCGAAGTATTTCGCCACGTCGTTCGCAATCGAAAAAGTGGTCAGTGCGCCGCGGGTCATCAGCAGCTGCTTGCCGATCTCGATGACTTCGATCAGCTTGGTCGGGTCGCTGTCGAGATCGACCATGTTGCCGGCCTCCTTCGCCGCCTGCGTGCCGGAGTTCATCGCAATGCCGATATCGGCCTGCGCGAGCGCCGGAGCGTCGTTCGTGCCGTCGCCCATCATCGCGACCAGGCGGCCTCTGGCCTGCTCCTGGCGGATATAGGCGAGCTTGTCCTCCGGTTTGGCTTCGGCGATGAAGTCGTCTACGCCCGCTTCTTCGGCGATCGCCTTCGCGGTCAGCGGGTTGTCGCCGGTGACCATCACCACGCGCAGCCCCATCGCCCGCAGACGTTCGAAGCGGTCCCTGATGCCGGTTTTAAGGATATCGGACAACGCCACCACGCCGAGAATCCGGTCGTTAACCGAAACAACGATCGGTGTGCAGCCTTTCCGGGCGACTTTCGTCACCATCTCCTCAATATCGGCCGGAACTTTGGTTTTCGCCTTCTTCGCGGCCTGAATCACGGCATCGGAAGCACCTTTGCGATAGTGAGTTCCATCCGTCGCATCGGTTCCGCTCATGCGGGTCTGGGCGGTGAACTCAATCACGTCGCAGCTTCCGTCGTCTTTGGCGACCTTGCCGTTGAGTTCGCGTTCCGCCAGAGTGATGATCGAACGGCCTTCCGGAGTCTGATCGCCGAACGAGGCACGCACCGCGGCGTCGATCAGCTTTTCGCGATCGACTCCCTTCACCGGATAAAACTCCGAGGCGAGGCGGTCGCCGACGGTGATCGTGCCGGTCTTGTCCAGCAGCAGCGTATCGATGTCGCCGGCCAGTTCCACGGCCTTGCCGCTCTTGGCCAGCACGTTGGCCGCCAGCGCCCGGTCCATGCCCGCGATGCCGATCGCGGCGAGCAGCGCGCCGATCGTGGTCGGGATCAGGCAGACCAGCAGCGAAATCAGGGTCGGCAGCGGAATGGTCACGTCGAAATATTTCGCCATCGGGTAGAGCGTGGCCGTGACCAGCAGGAAGCCCAGCGTCAGCCCGGCCAGCGTGACGGTCAGCGCCAGCTCGTTCGGAGTCTTCTGGCGGACCGCGCCCTCGACCAGCGCGATCATCCGGTCGAGGAAGGATTCCCCGGCTCCGGCGGTGATCTTCACCTTGATCCGGTCGGAGAGCACGCGGGTGCCGCCGGTCACGCCGGAGCGGTCGCCGCCGGCCTCGCGCACCACCGGCGCGGATTCGCCGGTGATCGCGGATTCGTCGATGCTGGCGACGCCTTCGATCACTTCGCCGTCGCTCGGAATAATCTCGCCCGCGCTGACCACGACGATATCGCCGGTTTTCAGCAGCGAGGAGCTGACCGCTTCAATCCTGCCTGAACCGCCCAGACGATTGGCCATCGTCTGTCTGCGAGTGTTTTTCAGGCTGTCGGCCTGCGCCTTGCCGCGCGCTTCGGCGAGCGCCTCCGCGAAATTCGCGAAGAGGACGGTCAGCCAGAGCACGGCTGTCACCAGGGTTGTATAGAGGATATTGGCATGGCCGCCGCAGATGTCGATGATCCAGACCAGCGTGGTCAGCGCCGCGCCGATTTCGGTGACGAACATCACCGGATTGCGCGCCATCGTCCGGGGATTCAGCATCGCGAACGACTGGATCAGGGCGGTTTTGACCAGCCCTTTGTCGAAGAGCGTCGCCTTCCGGCTTTCTTTTCTGTTCATGTGATTCATGATCTTAACTCCTGAGAATCAGTGTACAAGGGTGGTGAGATATTCGGCGATCGGCCCGAGGACCGCCACCGGCAGAAAGAGCAGAGCGCCGACGAAGACCACGGTGCCGCCGATCACCACGCCGAAGAGCGCGGTATCGGTCTTGAGCGTTCCCACCGTTTCGGGGACCTCCTTCTTCGCAAAGAGCGAGCCGCAGATCGCCAGCTGGAAGATGATCGGGATGAACCGGCCGATCAGCATCACCAGCCCGCAGGCGATGTTCCACGGCACGGTGTTGTCGCCCAGCCCCTCGAAGCCGGAGCCGTTGTTGGCCGAAGACGAGGTGAATTCATAGAGCATCTCGGTGAAGCCGTGGAAGCCCGGATTCAGCACGGTGTCGCGTCCCCACGACGGGATCAGGCAGAAGATCGCCATGCCGCCGAGGATGCACAGCGGGTGCATCAGCAGCGCCGGGAGCGCGTACTTCATCTCGCGGGTCTCGACCTTCTTGCCGAGGTATTCCGGCGTCCGCCCGACCATCATGCCGCAGATGAATACGCCGATGATGATGTAGGTGAAGAGTCCGAGGAAGCCGACGCCGATGCCGCCGAAAGTGATGTTGAACCACATGCCTGCCAGCGGGATCAGCCCGGTCAGCGGATTCAGGCTGCAGTGCATCGAGTTCACCGAACCGTTGCTGGTGCAAGTCGTGAACACCGCCCACAGCGGGCTTGCGCCCGCGCCGAGACGCAGCTCCTTGCCTTCGAGGTTGGAGGCTTCGGCGACCGGCAGGTCATGCAGCGCGACGGCCGGTTCGCTTTCAAAGGTGATCGCGCAGCCGAGCTTTACGAGGCAGAGCACCGTCATCACCGCGAAGATCACCAGCGCGTGCTTTCTGTGCTTCGTGATCATGCCGAACATCCAGACGCAGCCCATCGGGATGATCACCAGGCTGATGCACTCGATGATGTTGCTGTAAAAGCCGACGTTTTCGAGCGGATGGGTCGAGTTCGGCCCGAAGAAGCCGCCGCCGTTGGTGCCGAGCTGCTTGATGATCACTTCGACCGCCACCGGGCCGCGGGCGATGGTCTGCACCGCGCCTTCCAGCGTATGGACCACCGCCGCGCCGTCGAAGGTCATCGGCAGCCCGCAGAGGACCAGCAGCGTCGCGCCGATCGCGGCGACCGGCAGGATCACCAGAAACGTGGCGCGGCACATATCCAGATAGAAGTTGTTCCGTTCCCGGGAGCCGCCGAGCCAGCGGGAAGCGGCGGTCACCGCCGCCAGCCCGGTCGCCGCCGACACGAACTGCAGCCACATGATGCCGAAGAGCTGCGAGAAGTACGACAGCGTGCTTTCGCCGGAGTAGTGCTGCAGATTGGTGTTGGTCACGAACGAGGTGACGGTGTTGAAGATCAGGCTGCCCTCGATCGCCTTCTGCCCGTCCGGGTTCAGCGGCAGGAACTGCTGGAACGCCAGCACGCCGGTCACGACCACGAACATGATCGTGTTGAAGATCAGAAGGCTGACCGTATACTGTTTCCAGTTCTGGTCGGCTTCGGCGGCGCGCCCGATCACTTTGTGGAAGAAGCCCTCGACTTTCTTATGCGTGGGCCCCATGAGGCCGGGGGCCGGGCACATCATCTTGAACATCCATTTCCCGAGCGGCAGCGAAATCAGGATCGACAGCCCGAGAACGGCAATTGCAAGCAGAAAAGAGTAAATCATATCTCACCTTAAAACTTTTCAGGTTTCAAAAGAACATAGCACAGATACACCGTGCAGAACGCCGTTGCGGCGGAAGCCAGATAAATCATAAACGCACCTTGGGTTGTTCGTTTTTCACTTTAAAGAATCGCAGAATTGGGTCAGGGCGAACATGCCGGCGAAAAACAGCAGTCCGAGGATAAAACACCCGATTACCATACAACAGAACTCCTTTCCGGTTGATTGTCCTGCTTCAGCGGCAAAGTGAAATGGAACGTGCTTCCATTGCCTTCGGAGCTTTCCACCTCGACCGTTCCTCCCAAAGCAGTGATAATTTCTTTTACGATCGATAAACCGAGACCGACGCCGGAGGATGCTTCCTGTCCGGGGGCCCGGTAAAATTGTTCGAAAAGATGGCTTCTGACCTCTTCCGGCATGCCGCTGCCGGTATCCTGAACCGCAAACCTCATGAGATTTCCCCGGGCTTCCGCTTTCAGGGTGATGGTTCCGCCCGCCGGCGTAAAGCGGACGGCATTGTCGATCAGGTTGTCGAACACGTAATTGATCCGGTTGACCGGAACCGTCACCTCCGGAAGGCCGGGTGCCGCCTCAATCTCCATTTTGATATCCTTGTCGAGGCAGACGGAGCGGAAACGCTCCTTTGCATCCTGCAATAAAATTTCCGGCCGGCGCGGTTCAAGCTTGAAATGCTTCTGACTGGAGGCCCGATTGAGATCGAGCAGGTCGTCGATGATCGCCGTCAGCCGTTCGCTGTCCTCGCGCATCGACATGACCAGATCAAGCTGTTCGGCAGAGAGTTTGCCGATCTTCTCCTCCAGCAGAAGATAAATCGACATCTGCAGTGAGGTCAGCGGCGTTTTCAACTGGTGGGAAACCGTCGCCAATACGCTGCGCTTCAGCTCCTGCTGTTCATGGGCCAGCGTAACATCCTTCAGGATAATCGCAACCCCGGAGAGCTGTTCGGGCGGAGCGCCGGCCGGGATCGGCAACGCCACAGGCTGAAAGAAATATTCCCGGTTCTCGATGAAGAACTGGACCTCTTTCCTGTCCTGCGGCGTCGAAACCAGCCCGGTCTGCAAAACGTGACTGTAAAGCTCGGAAAGCCACGCAATCCGCAGATCGCTGAGCTTTACACCTGCTTTCAGCCCGAAACAGCGGTCGGCGCTCTGCGTCGTGATCTCCACCTTGCCGCTCCGCGCATCGATCACGGCAATCGGGGTGGGAAGCTCTTTGAAAACGTCCTGATTGGTCCGTTCGGAACGCTCCAGCCGCATCCGTTCGGAGCGACGGGTTTCGCGCAGTGCGGTCGTCATTGAGTTGAATGCGCGCGAAAGCTGTCCGATTTCGTCATTGGAATTCGTTTCCAGTACGATGTCGAGGTTGCCGCCGGCGATTTCCGTTGTCAGCTCAGTCAGCTTCCGGATCGGTTTTTCAATCCAGTGCCGCAGCAGCAGCATCTGCAGCACCGCGAAAACAGCGCAGCCGAACAGAATCAGCAATACCCGGTTGTAAAATCGGGCAGCCTCTTCGCGCGCATGATTATTGGCGGCAATCATGTTCTTCTGGTTCAGTTCCAGCACTTCTCCGGAGAGCTGCCGCAATTGAACCGCCAGCGGATAGATTTCCGTGCCGTACAGCTTTTGACACTCCGCCGGAGCAAGTCCCGGAGCGGAAACTTTGCGAATACTGTCGGAGTAGTTTACCAGAAGCGCGGCAGTCCTGTCGGCCAGCTCGCGCTCACCCGCAACAGTGATGTTATTTAATTCCGCTTTCCAGATTTTATTCAGATTCGCAAGCTGTCCGTCAAAAAAGGCGGATGTCACGGCAGAATCCCCGGCGAACCGGCGCAGAAAACCCTCGTTGATTTTCTCCAGAGTCTCGTTAAAACGCTGGCAAAGAATGACACTCTGATAATTTTCACGCAGAATGACATCGATGGAATTGCCCAGTTTCCTGACTTGCACGATCATAACGGCGCCGATCACAAAGATCAACGCCAGCAGGCCAAGCAAACTGACCAGAAATTTACGTTTGATATCCAACATATTCACGCCTTTGGTTGCAAAAATATCACTTGTATAAGCAAGACGCATGCCAACTGCCCGATGGCTCTTGTACGCTCAAATCATTCCGGACATAAGCAAACTCGTATTGCATTTTGCAAAAGAACACGTGCTGAAAATAATAAAATGCAATGTCAATTATTGATTCCATAAGCCTTGCGTTTCCTCCATAAAGTTGCCTGATTGATTCCAAGGATCGAAGCTGCTTCCACGAGAGAAGAGGAGGTTGTCAGAACCTCACGGATATAATTTTCTTCGAGTTGTTCCAACGTAAGCCTGCCGTTCGGCGACACCTCGCCTTTTAAATGTTGCAGGGCATCCGGCAGATGGTGTAACAGCACGGTATCACTGTCAGTAAGAATGACGCCCCGCTCGACTGCATTGCGCAATTCCCGCAAATTTCCCGGCCACGGATAGGCTTTAATCGCCTCCGATGCCTCAGGAGAAAATCCCCGGATCAATTTGCGGTTCGCCGCCGCGAAGAATCTCAGCATATTCTCCGCCAGCATTTCAAGATCCTCCGGCCGTTCCCGCAATGGCGGAATTTCCAATTGAAACACGTTCAGGCGATAAAAGAGATCTTCGCGAAAAGCTCCGGTTTTGACTGCTTCTTCCAGATTGCGGTTGGTCGCGGCAATCAGCCGGACATCGGCCTGCCGCGGCGTGGGATCACCGACCCGCTCATACTCATGATCCTGCAGGAAGCGCAGAAGCTGCGGCTGAATCGAAGCCGTCAGGTCGCCGATTTCATCCAGAAAGAGCGTTCCGTGGTCGCAGCCGGCAATGCGGCCGGGATTCTCACGGACGGCTCCGGTAAAGGCTCCGCGCGCGTGACCGAAAAGCTCGCTGGCCAGCAGTTCCGGCTGCAGCGTCGGACACGAAACGATTCCGAGCGGCTGGGCTGCCCGCGGGCTCCAGCCGTGGATTGCTTTCGCCAGAATGGTTTTGCCGGTTCCGCTCTCGCCCCGGATCAGGACGGCGGCTTCGCTCGCCGCCACGTGGCGGGCCATCTCCAGCGTCCGCTGCATTTTCAGGTTGCTGGAGACGAACACTCCGTCGGGACGCAGGCTTTTCAGGTCTTCCTCCAGGCGGTCCAGGCGGCGCTCGATGCAGAGCGCCTTTTCCACCTTTTCAAGAACAAGCCCGAGCTTTTCCAATGCAAACGGCTTTTCGATGTAATCGAAGGCACCGCGCTTCATCGCCTCCACGGCGGTATCCACAGAGGAGTAGGCCGTCATGACCACAATTTTCAGCCAGGGGGAATCTGCGAGTAATTTCGGCAGCAGTTCCAGCCCGCTCTCCGGCCCGAGCCGCAAATCAAGGAAAGCAAGATCGAACTTGTGAAGCCGGTTCTCCGCAAACCCTTCCCGGGCGGAACCGGCCTGCCGGACCTGCTGGCCATGCGATTTCAGCCAGAGCGTCAGGGACTTCCGGATGTTGGCTTCATCATCGATCACAAGGATGTTCAACATTTTCGCCGTTATCCTTCTATTTGTCTTCTCCCGCCAGGCCATAAACCTCAATCGCCTTTTCCGCCAGCAGCAGAATTCCCTGGCCCGGTTCATTGCCGATAATCTTCCCCTCAAATTCATTCCGGTATTTTTTCAAATCCGCAATGGTTTCCACCGGCGCATATTCGGGGACTGCAATTCCCATCATCGCTCCCGGCAGATTCACGCCGAGATCGACAACTCTGTCGCGGATCCGGGCAAACTCGTTTTTATGGTAGTTCGGCAGCCACACCGTCACCATAACATCCTGAGTCCCGTTGGCCAGCGCTTCGAACGCAATCGGAATTGTGGTCGAAACGTTGGAGACTTCGCATTTCAGGTGTTCTTCCAGCAGGATTTTCAGCATTGCATTGGTCGCCAGTTCGTTATGAAAGCCGATATCGACCATTTTGATCTTCGCTCCGGGCTGCGGGCGCACGCCTTTCAGGAATGCTGCCTGCAATTCCGGGTTTCGTTTCAGCCACTCCCGGGCGCCTTTGCCGTAGTCGCCGTCGCTTTCATAACAGATCAGCGACAGGGAGTCAAGGTCAGTCGTTTTCCATTTGAATTGCCGGAAAAATTTCGCAAGTTCCGGATAATCCTTATCAAACCCTTTCCTGACAATTGTATGGACGTTCTCCGCCTCTCCAAATACTTTTTCCGGGTCTTTCAGGTATTTGATCGGCAGCTCGGCATTCATCCAGTGAGGACTCCACGCGGTAATGGCGGCATACCGATCATTTTTAATCGCATAAGCCATCTCTTCGATCATGGCGGGAGTTGTCGAGGTGATGACTCGGAATCCCTTGCCGCCGGCCGAATCCTTTCCGTTTTTCAGATTGAAAAAAATCAGGAAAGCCGCGCAGACCGCCAATATGATCGTATTTTCAATTCTTTTTCTCGTCCATTTCATTTTTCATCCTCCTGTTTGAAGGCTGTTCCCGTCGCCTGCAGCGTCCGGTCCAGAATGATGGCGATCACGACAATCACAATACCGCCTTCAAAAGCGACTCCCTTCTCTCCATTGCAAATTGCGCCCCACACCACGCTGCCGACGCCCTGCGCACCGACCAGCGAAGCGATGACGACCATCGACAGCGCGAGCATGACCGTCTGGTTCAGGCCCGCCCGGATCGACGTGAGCGCAGTCGGCAGCTCAAGGTCGAACAGCCGGTTCATCGGCGTCGCCCCGAATGCTTCGGAACACTCCAGCAGATCCTTCGGCGTGTTTTCGATGCCGAGCACGGTCATGCGCACGATCGGCGGCAGAGCGAACACCACGGTCGCAAAAACGCCGGAGGTGTTGCTGATCGAAAAGAACGCGATCGCCGGCACCAGATAGACATAGGCCGGCATCGTCTGCATGATGTCCAGCAGCGGCAGCACGATTTTCTTGAGCCATTTGCTGAACGTCATCAATACCGCCAGCGGCAGGCCGATTGCGACTGCGGCCGCCGTGCAGATGATCACCAGCGCCATCGTTTCCATCGCCGACTCCCAGAGGCCGAGCATGATGACCAGCATCATGCCGCAGGCGGAGCCGAACGTCAGCAGCTTGCGCCGGCCGCTGACGACGAAGATCACTGCGCAGAAAATCAGCAGCATCGCCCACTCCGGCGGAGCGCAGAGTATGTTTTTAAGCCCGTCCACAACAGAATCGATACTGCGTGAACACCAGCGCGTGAAATCTGCGCAATGGACAACCGCCCAGTCGAGGAAACGTTCAAAATATTGTCCGATCGGTAGTCTGATCATTTGGATTCTCCAGTTGTACCGTTGTAGGAAGCAAGGCAGGCCAGCAGCGCGCCGCTGGTGATGACGCCGAGAAAACGGCGTTCATCGTCCACGACCGCGATCGGCGCGGTCGATTCGCCCATCTGCATAACCACCTCTTTCAGCGGAGCGGAACGGTTGATGGTCTTGATGTTCATATCCATCATCGATTGCGCGGTCACATTGGGTTCACCCATGTGCTCGCGCACTTTCCGCGCCCAGACCAGGCCGTAGATCACCCCCTGGTCGTTGGTCGCGAACAGCGACGACAGGCCGCTTTCGCGGATTTTATGCAGCATGGTCTGCGGGCCGTCGCTCAGGTGCAGATAATCGTAGACCGGCTTCATGATCGAACCGGCGGTGATGACCTTGGTTTTGTCCGCCGCGTTCACAAACTTCGCGACATAATCGTTGGCCGGATGGCTCAGAATCTCCTCCATCGTCCCGAGCTGGGCGATCTCGCCATCCTTCATGATCAGCACGCGGTCTGCGAGCCGGATCGCTTCGTCGAGGTCGTGGGTGATGAAGATCACGGTCTTGCCGAGCTTTTTCTGAAGCGCCCGGATCTCATTCTGCATTTCGCGCCGGATCAGCGGATCGAGCGCCGAAAGCGCCTCGTCCATGATGATGATCTCCGGGTCCGCCGCCAGTGCGCGGGCGATGCCGACGCGCTGGCGCATCCCGCCGGAGAGCTGGTCCGGATAACGGTCCGCGTAATCGGCCAGCCCGACGAGCGCCAGCACTTCGCGCGCTCTGGCGCGCCGGGTTTCACGCGGTACTCCGGCGATCTTCAGCGCATAGGCTGCATTGTCCAGCACCGTCAAATGCGGGTAGAGTGCGAACTGCTGGAACACCATTCCGATCCGGCGGCGGCGCAAGTCACGCAACTGCCTTCTGCTGAGTGCGGTAACTTCCGTGTCGTCGATGAAAATCTTTCCGTCCGACGGCTCGATCAGCCGGTTGATGGTGCGGATCAGCGTGCTTTTGCCGCTGCCGGAAAGTCCCATCACCACAAAAAGTTCGCCGCGGCGGATGGTAAAATTGATGTCGTGAACACCGACACTGCACTGGGTTGCTTTATATACTTCTTCCCGGGTCTTGCCCGCTTTGAACAGTTCGGCGGCTTTCCTGTGATGCCGCCCGAAGATTTTGGTCAGCCCTTCTATCCTGACCAGATCTTCCGTTTTATCCAACTGATCCATCATAAGTCCTCCCTGACGGCTGCATTAACTTACCGATTCCATATCAAATTGTTCGTAACAGCAGAAGCAAAATACATGCCAATACCGAAATCGGCGGAAAAAGCAGAGAGCGGAAAGAGTTTTTGCAATTCGATAATTCAAAATGCAATATTCTGATTTTAAAAATTGCATTTTGCAATGTGATTTCTGCGATCTTTTATTGGGGATGCCGTCCGGCGGACCGCCGCCCCTTTGGAGGGGAAGCCATCCGCAATCCGGCCAGCACAAGAATAATTCCGAGAATGTTATAGAACGACAAGTGTTCCCCCAGAAAAAGCCAGGCGCCGAGCAGCGTGAATACCGGAGAGAGATTCTGCAGCAACCCCAGTTTCCAGAGCGACACCCGGGGCATCGCCTCCGACCAGGCGATAAAAGCCGCTGCCGTGGGAACCAGACCCAGAAGAACAATCGCTCCCCATGCGTCCCAGCCGGCCGGAATGATGAGCTGTGAATGGAAAATAAGAAGAAACGGAATTACCATGACAGCAGACGCCAGCTCGCAATACCCCATCAGGACAACGCGATTCGGGGCCGCCATCAGTTTCCGGCCGATTGCGGAGCCGATCACCCACGACACGGCGGAACCGATCAAGGCAAGCTGCCCCAGCCAGCTGGCGAAACCGTAATGGAATCCGCGCATGGAAATCATATTAAGGACAAACATGCATCCCAGCAGTCCGCATCCCACAGCCAGAATTTCACGGCGTTCCGTGGGATGGCGACGGATCAGTTTCCACACGATTGCGATAATCGCCGGACCGGATTCCAGAAACAGTGCGGCTGTGATTGCGCTCGCGGTCTGCTGGCCGATGAAAAAAAGCAGGCTCATCAGGAACAGCATGAAAAAAGCCACCGCAAGCATCTGCATGAATTCACGGAGCGAACGAAACCGCAGCGACTCCTTCCGCCACGCGGCATATCCGAGAATAGCCGCCGAACCGATCAGAAAGCGGTAAAACACCAGGGAAACCGGATCGACTCTGGCGTCGCCGCCGAGCAGAAAGCGCGCAACAAGGAACGCACTGCTCCAGCATACAATCGCCAGCAAGGCCAGCCGGAAACCGACCAGTTCGGCATTCTTGGAAAGCAAAGTCATAATCCGTAAAAATTTGGTAAGTCAAGAAAAACTGTTCCGGCAAAGCCTTTTACAGAATCAGTAAAGAGAGAAAATCCCGGGAGGAACGCCCCGCCAGTTGTTCGTCACACAATGTACGGGAACCGGCGTCCGGGGCGACAGGGCGGAGATCAGGCGCTGCCGCCTCTGCCGCCAGTGTTCCTTCGTCGCCGGCAGGGCGCAGACGGCCGCGGCAAATTCCGGGCTGTACAAAGCTTCCGCCAACTGCGCGTAGCGGAAAAACTCAGCCATCGGGCGGTCCAGGCGGGCATTGCGCAGGATGACCTGCCGCAGACGTTCCCTGTGGGATTCCGGCAATACCGCGCTGCGCAGTGCTTTGCAGATTTTCAGCTTGATGTATCCGGCCTCCACGCAACAGGGATCTGCTTCCAGAAAACGCACGGCTTCTTCGATCGCGTCCAGTTCTCCGGCCTGAATCCGCTGATATAGAGAAGGCGTATGTGCGGGCGCGCTCCCGTTGAAATAATCGAAAAAACGGAACGCCTCCTGAAAAGCGCGTGCCGCTTTCTGCCGCAGAACCTTGTCACTGTCGGGCTTTGAAAGGCGGCGGATGGCTCCATAATGCCGTCCCACCAATTTTTCCTGGTGCTTGATTTCCGCAATCGTGATCATGAATTCAACCTCCATAAAAGACAGTGGTTCGTTAAGCCAATGAGACATTTTCCAGTATTTCAACCGGTCGCCCGGAATTCCGTCGCATCTTGTGCCGGGCAATTTTCATCGGTTTGAAACTGGTTCGGCAATACCAGTCACGAAGATCAAGAAAACGCCGGACATCCGGCATGAAAAAGTAATGACTCAGAATCGGACTCAGATAACTGCTTACCGTCTGAAAATAGAAAGACGGCGAATTCGGCACTTCATAAAAGCAATGCCCATTCTCCCAGTACACCGGATTCAGCAGCGAAGTGTAATGGGTTCCTTCGATCGTGCCGCCGGCATCCGCGGAAGCGTCGATAAACAAACAGCCCGGCTTGGCGCGCTTCAGTTCGTCACGGGAAATTACATGATTGCTGTGCGGAAAAGTCTCGATACCATTGATTACAATATCAAATGAGGGCAATTCTTCGAGGAATTCGCTTATCGTTTTGCGGTAGAACATGCGGATATCGGAAGTGAATTTGCTGATTGCCCAATAGCCGCCCTGGGCAACATTACCGGAGGAGAGCACGGCAACCCGGGTGGCCGGTTCCGGCAGCTTCCCCCACGAAAGCAGTGCATGCTGCACGGAAGCCACTCCCGCGTAAAAACTGTTTTTCCAGAGAAAATCACGGGGGATGAAGGGGATCTTACAGGTCTGTCCGTTGAAAGTGACGGTCGGAGAGATATTGTCGATATCCACAACCGTGAGTGCAAGTTCCTTTGCAATCTGCATGAATTCTGCGGAAGGGGCCTCATGGGGATGGGTCCAGCCGATAATCAGCTGTCCTTTGCGAAGATGGCGGTAGTCCTCCGGCTGGATCAGTTTCAACGAAAAAATCGCATCGCAACTGGAAAACACTTCCTGCCGTGTGGCAATTTGAGCTCCTCGTCGTCGATATTCATCGGGGGGAATGCCCAGGGTATCACCGAATTTTTCATCGATTACGAGATGATTCTCAGATGTTCGCATATCCTGCGGGAGCAAGGCGACCCGCCTTTCTCCCGGAAAATCCGGCCTGATCAATCCCAATCGCATATCTTTGGTCTCCTTCTGTCGTTGAAAGATGAGAGCTTGAAATTCTTTATCAGCAAAAATAATGCCAATGCCGATACCGCCGTTTGTCTTGCATAAACGCCGGGAGGAGAGCCGAATGAAGTTCCAGACGCATTTGCAAAGTGCAATTTTGAAGAATCTGAAAATTGTACTTTGCAATCAGAAAAATCTCTTCCGGGAACCGGGATGAGCCGGATCATTCACGGAACGGCAGACTCCGGCCTGAAAATCATGCGGCAGGGATTATAAAAAGATTGCAGGAACCCATGCAGGCTGCAGCCGTAACACGCGAACGACGGCAATATTACCGATCCAGATGGTTCCCGATGAGATTGCCGCGGCAATTGCCGCCATTCATACCAATTATCCAAACCCAATTATTTCTTGCCCGGAACAGGAACTGGGTGATGATATGGAGAGCCTGCCGTGGAAACAATGGAAAAATACCCATGCCAAGGTTGACGGCTTCCGGTATAAGCGGGATCAGCAACTTGCAATCGGACAAACTCAATAAACAATGAGATACCCATGATAATCATAAAAACAAGCTTCACATCCCACGAAAAAACCGGGAGAGCGCCGGTGTCAATCATGGCACGACACCGGTACTCCCGGAAACATTTTACATGTCGTCGCTGTTTTTCTCAACAGCGTTACAGCGTTTTAAACTATGCTTCCTGATCCGGATCTGTGGGCCTCGCATTCTGGAATAAAGAGGCTTGCGCCGCTTGACATAATTGATGAAATCGGTCACGTTTTCTACCATACTCCTGACTGATTTAGAAAAATTGTGCGCATCCACCTCCGTTACAAATATTTTCCGGTACGGCTCTCCGGCACATTTCTGATATCTTCCGGAGTGCCGGACGCGACGATCCTGCCGCCGTCCTTGCCGCCACCCGGTCCCATGTCGATGATATAGTCGGCATTGCCAATCACATCCAGATCGTGTTCAATCACGACGACTGTCGCTCCATTGTCGATGAGAGCCTGAAATACTTTGAGAAGTGTCCGTACATCCAGAGGATGCAGTCCGATGGTCGGTTCATCAAAGACGAAGAGGGAATCCGATTGCGTTTTACCCATCTCGCCTGCCAATTTCAGGCGTTGCGCTTCGCCGCCGGAAAGATTCGGCGTCTCCTCGCCGAGCGTCAGGTAACCAAGCCCCAGATTTTGCAAAGTCAGCAATCTGGAATATACGCTTTTCATTTTCTCGCAAATCCTGATCGCATTGTTGATATCCATCGCCATCAACTCCGGCAACGAGCAGCCGTCCGGCAGCTTCACGCCGGCGGCTTCCTTCGCATAACGGGTTCCCCGGCATTCCGTGCATGGAATATCCACATCAGGCAGAAATTGCACGTCCAGACTGATTTCTCCGGTCCCGTCACAGACCGGACAGCGCAGCTTCCCGGTGTTGTAGGAAAAATCACCGGCCTTGAAGCCGAGCCGCTTTGCATCGGGCGTCCTGGCGTAAATCTTGCGCAGTTCGTCATGCACGTTGGCATATGTCGCCACGGTGGAACGCACATTGATTCCGATCGGAGTCGCATCGATCAATTTTACCTGCCTGATTCCCCCTGCTTCGACGGCGACAATATGTGCCGGCGTTTTTTTCCCGGCGATGGCGGCTTCCAGCCCGGGAATCAGACTTTCAAGGATCAGCGTCGTCTTGCCGGAGCCGGACACTCCGGTTACGACGGTCAGTTTCCCCTTCGGGATATCGATTTCGAGCGGCTTCACCGTATGAATCTTCGCTGTGGAGAGATGAATGCGGCCCTGAGAGAACAGATCGTCTTTTCCGGCACGTTTTCTCACTTTCGTGTCTGCGGTTCCGGCGAGAAAAGGACCGATCATGGAACGGCCGTTTTTTTCAATATCCGCGACAGTTCCTTCCGCAACGACAGATCCGCCTTCCGCTCCGGCTCCCGGTCCCATCTCTACAAGCCAGTCAGCTTCCGCCAGAATCTGTGTATCGTGATCAACCAGCAGGACGGAATTGCCATCGGCGATCAGATCGCGCATGACGCCGATCAAGCCGACGATATTGGACGGATGCAGTCCGATGGACGGTTCATCCAGAACATACAGAACGCCTGAGGTGCGGTTGCGGACCGCGCGGGCAAGCTGCATTCGCTGCCTTTCACCGGTAGAAAGAGTGGAAGCTGCGCGGTCGAGTGCCAGGTATCCCAGTCCGAGATCCATCAGTCGTCTTGCAGCTGCCTGGAACGATTCGCAGATGCTTGTCGCCATGGGGCGCATCGCTTCCGGCAGGGAAGCAGGAACGCCGTCCACCCAGTGAACGAGTTCGGCAAGCGTCATCATGCAAGCCCGGTCCAGGGTAATCTCCCGCAGCCTCGGCGTTCTTGCCCGTTCCGATAAGCGCGTTCCGCCGCAATCCGGACAGGTTTCCTGCTTCAAAAAGCGTTCCACGCGCTTCATCCCCTGTTCGTCCTTGACTTTCGCCAGCGCGTTTTCCACGGTATAGACGGCATTGTAATAGGTAAAATCGAGTTCACCCGCCTGATTGGTGTTTTTGGAGTGATAGAAAATATGCTTCTTTTCCGCAGGACCGTTGTAAACGATCTCCTTTTCGGCATCCGTCAGCTCGCGAAACGGCACATCGGTGCGGACTCCCATTGCGCGGCAGACATCCGTCATAAGCGACCACATCAGCGAATTCCATGGAGCCACCGCGCCGTCGTCGATCGTGCGCGACTCATCCGGAACGAGCGTTGTCCGGTCAACGGTCCGCACCGTACCCGTTCCGTCGCAGGTCCGGCAGGCGCCCTGGCTGTTGAATGCCAGTTCTTCGGCCGACGGTGCATAGAATTTTACGCCGCATTCCGGACAAACCAGTTCCCGGCCGGCCGCAACTGCCAAAGAAGGTTCCAGCTCATGTCCGCAGGGACAGCGATGATTTGCCAGCCGCGAAAACATCAGACGCAGAACGTTCAGGAGTTCGGTCCCCGTGCCGAAGGTACTGCGTATGCCGGGAATTCCGGGACGCTGATGCAGTGCCAGCGCGGCCGGAACATACAGAACGTCATCCACCTGCGCCTTGGCCGCTCCGGTCATTTTGCGGCGGGTATAAGTGGAAAGCGCTTCCAGATACCGCCGGGAGCCTTCCGCATACAGCACTCCCAGCGCCAGCGACGATTTTCCGGAACCGGACACTCCGGCAACTCCGACAATTTTATTCAGCGGGATGTCCACATCGATATTTTTCAGATTGTGTACCCGCGCTCCACGGACTTTTATTCTATCAATCATAATTCTGTCAATCACCCGTTCTTCTGAACCATTAAGGCTGCAACTGCCGCCGGACACGTATATTCATCGATAACAACAGGTCCGGCCATCCCTCTTGTTCGGAATCACTGCTGTCGGAATTTACTTCGGGCATGGTCAGGTGTTCCCTACTCAAGTCCTTTTCCTCCCGCATATCTTTCGTGCCTGCATTATACCATAGACCCAATTGCTCTGGAATCAAATATTTAATCAGTCTGTTTCCTTTTTTTACGGAGTGTATAACCAGTGTATTTCCGTTTCGGCAATACGGCGGGAGCCTGCGCGTCTCTGATTGTCGGAACCGTGGTTTCCGCTGGGGGAATCCTTATGCCGCGGAACTGGGCCGATTCCATTTATCCATGGCTCGAACGGGCGGGATGGCAGGAAAATATCGGCGCTGTTCAGAAAGCGGTTTCGGGACCTTTTCTGCTTTATATCACCTGGCTGACGGATGCTTCTGCATGGCACTTCTGTTCGCTGCGCCGTCCGTCCGGAATTCCGGTTCTCTTTTCTTTTGAGGGAACTCCGTGGATGTCCTCTTCCGGCAGCTTTTCCATGCGCCGGAACGGCAGCACACACCGGCTGGATTGTATCGATGGCGTGTCCCATGTTTTCGGCGGCGGAGGATTCGAAAAGTGTGAATTGCGTAATCAGAGGAGGGGAGGAACAGCAGCATCACGCCTCCGGAAAAGCTCAAACGGAACGGCAGCGGATCAACTTACCGGTTCGAGAGCGAAATGGGAATCGTCGGACTCCGATTCCTCTTCATTTGAGAAGCGGAAAATGAGATTGATAACTTAATTCATTTATAATTTTGTTTTTTGCGATAATACGAAATTAAACATAATATTTATATTGAGATATATTAATATTGTATATGTTTTTTCTTTATTTATTGTTGATTAATGGTATAAATAGGATTATTATAATATATTCATAAATTTTATGATCGTGTTTTCAATGGCGTGATGTGATTGTTGTGTTGAGAAAATAATGGATATTTTTGTGACGCTATATCGTTTTTTTATCGCATTATCTTGGCGGTGTTTTTTGAGCGCTCAACGGCCAGGCCGGGAGTTCATCTGTTCTCTCAAAAATTCCAGATATAGCGGCGCAGAAACTGTTGTTGCGGACTCTGCTCAGGATTAAAATTTAATTATCGCAGAATTGAGTATTTAACAATCATCATATAAAATACTATTTTCAAGAAAGAATTGTAAATGATCTGGCGTAATTTGTGTCTGGCTGCCGCTTTTGCAGTGACGGGAGTACTGGCCGCGGAGAATCTGATCGACGCTCCGCAGAAATTGGAACTTGAGCGGGCAACCTATCGCAAAATTACAATCAAGTGGGAATATCCCGCCGACGGGACCCAGATTGCCGGCTATCGTATTTATCGGGATGGAAAAGAAATTTCCCGTTCAACTGAAACCGTTTTCACCGATACCAGTGTTGTCCCCGGCAAATATTACGAATACAGCGTGGATGCCGTCACCACAGGCGGCAAATCCTCCGATCTGTCGGCACCTTTGAAAGTCAAGACGTTTGATTCCGTTGATTTTGCTCAGCATGAACAAGTGGAAAGCGTTGTCGATTCGCTGCACGATATGCCGGCGAAAAATCTGACCGCGCTTTCTCTGCTTTCCGCAATCAAAGCCGGTTTTGAAAGTCTGACCGGCAGTAGCCTGGCGATGAATACGTTCGACACCGAACTGATCAGTCAAATGATTTCCGAGGAACTGGAGGTGATCAAAACGGCGGTGCCGGACTGGACCGATGCGGAACGGATCGCCGCCCAGGCAGAGCTGGACGCGTGCCTGAAGGAAAGCTTCGGCGGCCATTCCATGGAGCAAGTCTATATCTATGAACGCCTGACGACGCTTGCCGAAGCCCATTGGGAGAAAGGAAACAAGCAGGCGGCAGCCATCCTGTATGAATTTTCATTGAAATTTCTCAGCGATCAGGAGAATTGTGTTTCGAGCACCCTGAATCGTCTTTCTGTTTTCAAAGTTGCTCATCTGACTGCGGAAAGCGGCGCTGATGAAGTTGAGGCCGCACTTGCGGCGTCTGCGTCCGAAAGACTTCGTTTTTTTGATTTCTTTCCCGACTCGAAAGGAAATGAAGCGAGATTTATTTACAGCTATCTGGCCGGACAGTATTTCAGGCATTTCCCGAAGCTGCTCCCTTATGATGATTATCGGGAACAGGCATTCCTTGCAGCCCGTTCCTGCGCAGTCAAACAGCAGGAACTGTTCGGGAAAGTGCCGGGCAACAACCGGCTCGAACAAATCGAAGCCTGGCAGCTGATCCGGGTCAAGGTCAAACTCCATGACGCGGCAGGCAATCCGCGCCGCGGTTCGATCAAGGTAGCCAACGTAACGGCGGATACGAAACCGGAGCTTTTCCCGGACGAACCTTACTATGAAGAACGCACATTTGCAATCGACGGCGAGGCGGAAATTCCGGTTTATGCCGGGCACGTCTACGAAATCACGGCCCGGATCGCGATTTCCGGCGGCAGCGACCTGGTGCTGAATCTGCCTTCTTTTCCGCAGCAGGACGACCGGCAGATCGTCTATGACACGCACGGCAATCCGGTACAGTCTCCAGCGACGAATGGGCCGACGGCCGAAATCGTCGTGGCCGATTCCGATTTCCCCTATAACCTCAGGTTTGAGCGTGATATCGACGTGTTTACGCTGAGTTGGGACTGGGTTGACACGGCGGACTTTAAGGCTGCGGGCTTCAAGGTTTTCAATGGGAATACGCTGGTTGCCGCCGTCACCGGAAACAGCGCGGCGAATATCCGGCTGGCTGCGCCGGACGGCAATTACACCTATACGGTCGCCGCGTTCGATGCGAACGGCCAACTCTCCCGCTTCAGCGTGCCGGTCACGGTCGAGCCGGGGGATCAGAGCGCCCATGCGGAATTTTTTGAGTGGTTGCGGCAGCATTTCGGTGATCAGCCGGTTCTTTCCACGGATGATTCCGACGGAGACGGCGTGGACAATTATCACGAATTTCTGAACGGCACCGATCCGACCTGCGCCCCGGCGCCGACTCCGTCGGACAAGCAGGTCACCTACACGAAAATTACCCTGAACTGGGAATGCGCGCCGGAATTGAGCGAAGGCGCGGTCTGGACGATCCGCCGGGATGGAACGGAAGTCGGCACTTCCCTGACCGCCTCCTTTACCGACAGCGGCCTGATTCCGGGCATGGAATACCGGTACACGATCCGCGGGGAGTTCGCCAACGGTTCCGGGACCGACTGGAGCGCTCCGCTGCAGTTGAAAACTCAGAAGCCGGAAACCGTCGCTTACGGCGACAAACTCCAGCAGGTCGTGGACCTTTTCAACCCGATCGAACTGGCGGATTATACTGCCCCGAGCCTAATCTCCGCGGTGAAAAGCGCCGTGGAAGCCGTAACCGGCGCCAATATCACGTTCACTGTCGTCGACGAGTCGCTGCTCGAGAAACTGGTTGCGGCGGAATTTGAGCTGCTTCGGGAGAGCACCGGCAGCATGACTGCGGCGGAGCGGCTGACGCTGCGCAACGAACTGTCGCAGATGATGGCCGAGGATTTCGGCGGCAACTCTTTTGAACACATGTATATCCACAGCAAGCTCGCTGAACTGGCGGAAGAACACTGGGCGGCTTATCTCGCCGATCGGAGCAAAACCGGCAGCCGGACAGCCGCCGAAGCTCTGTACGATGCTTCGCTGGGTTTCATGAAGAACCATCAGGTGACAGTTTATTCAACGCTGTACCGCCTTGCTGCAATGCAGTGACAGGCACTGGATGCGGAAAGCTCCCGCGAGGAAATCAAGGGGGCTTTGACCCGCCAGCGGGATATCCAGCTGCGTTTCTTCGACTTCTTCGACACCGTGGATGACGAATCCGGAACTGTGATTCATCCCTATATTTCCATTCTGAATGCGTATTACCGATACTTCCCGGTGATGCTGGCATATGAGAATTACGATCATGAAATCTTTGATTCGGCCATGCAGATCCGGAATGCCCTGGCCGGGATTGAAACGAAAATATCCACGGTTTCTCTGCTGAAAAAGGTTGCGGCCTGGAATCTGGTTCCGCTGACGATTTCCAGTGAAGCCGCCGGAGCTGCCTCAGGAACTCTGACACTCCGTAACGTCAGCACAAGATTGAATTATCCGCTGGTTGACGACGATTTTCAAGATATCCGCACTGTCCGGCTTCAGGCCGGGACGCAGAGTCTGCCGGTCTACGGCGGGCATTGGTACGAACTCGAACTGGTTACCCCTGTGAACGGCGGCCCGGATTGGAAGCGGGTCATCGGCCCGCTCTTCTTCCCGGCCGGGGAAAAGGTCGTTTACGACTCCTTTGCGGGAATCAGCCGCGAAACGCTTCCCGCCGGAACCGCCGGAGCGACGCTGGCGCTGAAGCTCGAACAACCGCTCGCACCTTACAACCTGAGGGAGGAAAAGCTGCCGGATGCGCTGACGCTTTCGTGGGACTGGGCGGCGCCGGAAAGATTCACGCTCGACCATTTCAAAGTCTACCGCGGTGACACGGTCGTCGGGACCTCCGCAACGCAGACGCTCGCCGGGATTCCGCGCGTGGTGGCGGAAGATGCGGCCTATGCGTACACGGTCACGGCGGTCAGCGCCTCCGGGGCTGAAACGCGCCGCAGCCCGGCGCTTCAGGTGCTCCCGGATTTCACGGCGGAGGAAAAAGCCTACTTCGAGTGGAAACACCGTTATTTCGGCGACGCCCCGACCCTGGCGACCGACGATCCCGACGGCGACGGACTCAGCAACTATCAGGAATTCCTGCTTGGATCGAATCCTCTTGTAGCACCGCCGGAAACGTTGCCGGAGGAGTTGCAGAGCAAGCGTCAGCCGGGAGCCGAAGTCGCCTACTATGAAGGAAATTGGAACTATCTGCCCGATTTCGGTAAACAGAAGCCGTTCAAATCCGATGTCGTGAAGAATTTCTGTTTTGCCGCCACTTCGGGCGAAATCCTGACCAGCGGCCTGAGCGATCATGTCGGCGCGGTGGTGACCGGCTTCTTTGAAGTTCCGGCGACCGGAAAATACAAATTCTTCATGAGCAACGACGACGCGGCGCGTCTGCAGGTGGACGGCGTCACGGTGATCGAAAATAATCGTCCCGGTTCGCCGCAGGAATACCTGGCGGAAGTTCCGCTGAAGGCCGGTATCCATTCGTTCCGGCTTGAATATGTGGAATACGAGAGCAATGCCAAGCTGCAGATCAACTGGGAAGGGGCCGGCTTTGAACGCCGTTCCTTCGACGGCGATAACGTCTGGCACTACTCCGGCGGTCTCGGCCAGGAGGCGCTTGAATACCTGCAGTGGCAGCGCGACACCGACGGCGACGGCATCGTCGATGCGGACGAGATGAAGCTCGGCACCGACTGGAAGAGCAAAGACAGCGACGGTGACGGCCTTTCGGATTGGGACGAAATCTACCAGTACCACACCGATCCGACCAAGACCGACACCAACGGAAACGGCCTTAATGATTATGATGAAGTTTTTCTCGCAGGAGAAGATTCACCTATCGATTTGAGTAATGCCGGGTTTGAACAAGTGAGAAAACGCCCAGGCTCCCGATTTTATGCCTATTCTGGTAAATGGGAAATTAAAGGCAACTCAATCCGGGCTGTAGACCGACGCGGATCAGTTGAGTGCGAAGTTTCTGTTTCGGCTGCCAATATATATAAATTGGAATTCGACGTCAGAAACTATTTTGGAGCTGTCAATCCGACAGAAGCAGTTCTGGATGTCTATGTGGATGATGTGTTTTGTGGAACGCAGACAGTACCTCTTACAAGTGAAGTTTCGACGGCACTCTTCCATACCGCATTTCTTCCGGTTGGATCTCATCGTGTACGCCTGGCTTGGGATAATTATCGGAGTAGCGGCTCTTTGCAGCTTGATACATTTCGGATGCTCGGGCTGAAGTCTCTTTCTGGTGAGGAAAGTGGTCGATTAGAGTTAGTGGAAAAAGTTCTTTCCAAACGTAACTCGGTGAAATTGTCAGCAGAAAGTCGGGTATCTCCATATTGCTTGGAGGGAACCGCCTTGTTTCCGACAAAGGTACAGATAGGGGATTCTGTTGCCGGGACACAACTTCCCGACAACGGTTGGTATGCAAATATACCATTACAGGAAACCGAGCAAACAACTTTTGAAGTAACATTTGAGAACGGTGGCTTTCGTCGTGAAGGAAAGGTGAAATGGAAGCAAACTAACCTTCTGACTGAGACGGAAGAGAGAATTCGAATCCGTAAAGGCGATTCGTTAAGACTTACAGCTTTTCCCGCTTTTGCCGATACTGGTTTTTGGCAAATTTCCGGCGGTCCAGTCGAAATTTCCGGAATTGCGCGTCAAGCGGTTGTACAACGCTTCGACCAAGCCGGAGAGTATATGTTGACTGGACGTTTCCAGGCAGAGGGAGAGACTCAGGAAAAAAGCCTTGTTGTGGAGGTTGTGGATTATGCGTTCTCCCAAGAGGATATTGTGTGTTGGCTTGGTCGAGTTCGTCAATGGCAGGTTTCTGCTCCTTCGGAAGCGGTAACTTTTCAGTTTGACAAGCGGTTGCGCGATGCCCGATATTCAATTTCCGGAAATAATCATTCATTTTCAGTGTATATCGATGACAATCAAGTCCGCTGTGTTGCTGCACGTCTCGGCGAGGAAGGGCCTGTTATGGCGGTTCAGCAAATTTCCGGTATGGGTATTTATTCATCCTACCAGACAGGAATGCGTATGCTGGAAACTTATGAGGATGGTTCGCAACTTCATGAGATGACTGTGGTCTGTTCTCCGGTACGGGCAGATGTGGAATTGCGGTTGAATATTTTTGTAGCCGGGGTAGTCTTTGATGATGGTACAGTGAGCAAAGTATTAGATGTTTCAGACTTCAATGACGTCGGAATTGCCAAAGTACGTTTTATTCGATCAACGGAAGTGAATACCTCGGTTTGCCATCACATGTCAGCTTATCAGAATGGTGAATATATAGGAGTGAGACCGCGATGAACAGACGGCTCTTGATATTGGGAAGTATTACAGGCATCGGAATAGTCTTGGCTTTTGGAATCATCTGTTTTCGTGTTCCAGACGAGAAATCGAAGAAACAAGAAAAAGAAGTCCGCATTTCAGAACCGGAAAGACCGGTTGCCGCCGGATTTCCCCAAATTACATCTTCATATGGGATGCGGATAATTGAAGCAGAAAGCAAGGATGTTTTTCAAATTGTGAATCCAGAAGATGATAAAACGACCGCAATACGATTGCGACTGGTACATGCGTTGCCGGATACACTTTCCGCAAAAGATCGTGCCGCAATTGTGGAATATTTGAAATACGGTCCTAATAGCGATATCGAATATGTAATCAAAAACGACTTGATGAATAAACTGCGCAACCAAAAAGTACTTCCGCCTGAACTGACTGGAGCGTTGCTGGACTTATACTCAGATCGTGAGCAGGATATGGTAGTACGCTCCTACGCATTACAGCATCTGCGCCCACAGTATGAATTAACCGGTGAAGTAGAAATTGCGAAGGCATTTCTGGCCGCCTTGGATGAATCGGAAAATGAAATTGCAGGAGGAGCACTTCTGGCATTGCGTTATTTAGCAACAGAATATCCAGACGAGTTTAGCGCTCCGGAGGTCTCGTCCCGCGCCGCACAAATTGCAGCGGATACAAATTGTTATATCCTGACACGGATTTCAGCAATCCAAGTCGCGTCACAGCTTGGGAATTCAGAAGTCGCTATTGTTGCACGACAACTCGCTGAGGATGAAACAACCCCTTTGGTTTTAAGGTTATCTGCAGTTGCGGGATTGGGAATTTTGAAATCCCCCGAAAGTGTGCCTCTGCTGCAAACTTTGGCAAAACGTGAAGACCCAATTGGTAATGCTGCACGTGCTGCATTGGTTCGTATAAATTGAATTCAGAAATCATTTTGTTATATAGGAATGAACTCAAACAGATGTTGAAACGTTTTTTAATCCTATTGTTGGCGTTGGCATATAATTCGACCAGTATTGCAGTGGAAGATGATAATCCTTGTGTTACACATGACTGGGAGATGGTACAGCATGACTGTTCTTTAATATTGGCTGTTACACCTTATAAGTCGGTGGTTTTACCAGCAAACGGTTCCGTCAGTCTTGTCGGGTTGTCCAGGAGTTGCTTTTCTGCGAGTGTGGATGGTAAATGTTATTATGAGTGCCAGACGTGTCCTAACAATTAGCCAAAAAGGCGGAGCCAAACTTTGTCCGTAACAGTATATTACGGTTGCCTAACCCCAAAGGAGGGCTCCGTAATGAAAAATACCTCGATAAGTCTGTTTCGTCAAA